>NZ_DJDT01000226.1 GCF_002432345.1 Pedobacter sp. UBA5917 | reverse complement strand
TACGCACAACATCAGCACCTACCATAAAATACCCATTTTAGATGGTCTGGAATTGTTGAATGCCAAAAAACACACCATCGATTTCCCTTTCCACACGCACAATAACTTTAATATTACGCTGATTTTAAATCAGACTTTCTGTACGAAACTAAACGATAAATTTTTACAGGCCCCGATCGGTACATTATCAATCACCAATCCGAACGAAGTACACGCCACTCCCTGCGATAGTAAACTGGGCAATTCTTTCTTCACCTTCTACATCCAACCTGATGTACTTAAAACCTTAAATAAAGGCCGCGATGTTTTTTTTGAGGATAAAATCATCTACGATCAGGATCTCTGCAACAGCTTTTACTATTTATCAACGCATTTTAACAATCCAGAAGTTAATCTCGAAAAGAAACTACTGAATGTTTTGGAGAAACTGGTTGCACGTTATGCCTCAGGCATGTATTTCGAGTACAAAAAAACAGCATTGTTTCAGAACTTTATCAGTGAAAACCTGATGGAAAAGTTTTCTTTAACAGATACCGCCAAGCGTTTTGGATTGGATAAATATAAATTTCTGCGCTTATTTAAACACGAAACAGGTTTAACACCCAACAATTACATCCTTTTACAGCGCATAGAAAAATGTAAAAAGCTCATTACCAGAGAAGCAGATCTGATGGATGTTGCGATCGAAACGGGTTTTTATGATATTGCACACCTATCGCGGCATTTCAAACGTTTTACAGGCGTAACGCCTTCCGAATATAAAAGGGCTTAAACCAGCAGTTGCAATATCGTACAACGGCTTTAGGCTTTTAAGCTTTATTTTTGCTATCATAATCAAACACAAATGAAAAAAGATAGCATCACCATCCTTATTTTTTTATTTTTCAGTCTTTCTCTACAAGCACAGGTCGGTAAAAACCCAGCTCCACTTAAAGTAGACAAAACAACAGCCGATTTAACGTTAAAACAGGGCGAAGAAACCTCGTTCAGCTTTCTGCTAAAGAAAGATATTTACTATTCGATAACTGTTGAGCAAAAAGGGATTGATGTTACAATTGGTTTAAAAGATCATAAGGGAAAAATTATACAGAATGTAGATTCGCCCAATGGTAGGTTTGGCAGCGAAAAAATCGTTTTTTCACCCGATAGCACGGCCAATTTTATCCTTACGGTTAAACCCCTGGCAGATACAAGCAATGCAAAAGAAGGTAATTATTCGGTCGTGGTACAAAGTCCGCCTAAAAAGCTAAAACAGCTGGGCTATAAGGCCCTCGAAGAAGATTTTAATATCTTAAAAAATGCATTCATAGAAACCCATGTTGGCCTGTGGTACAATACCTATACCCAATTTGACAGCCTTTGCAACGTGCAAAAGAGTAAGATAAAAGATAAAATGACTACTCTGGATTTTTACCAGCTTGTTGCGCCAGTGGTTACCTATACCAAAGAAGGCCATAGTGCGATCCAGCCTTCAGAAGAAACCAATAATTACATCCGGCAAAACGGTCGTTATTTCCCTTTTTTAGTAAAGATTTTTGATAAAAAGGTTTATATCCTAAACGATCTGGACAATTACAAAACAAGGGGAATGCAGCTTTCCAAAATTAACGGGAATGGCATTGAAGGCATCATGGAGCAGTTTTTAAAGATAGAACCGGCCGATGGTTATAATACCACAAGCAAATACCACTGGATAGAAACAGCATTTTCTAAATATTACCTCCGTTTTTTTGAACAGCAGCCCAGCGCATTTAATCTCGAACTGATCAATCCTAAAACAGGTGAAAAGATTAGCTATAGCCAGATACCTGCACTGAATTTTAAGCAATATGGAAAATTCGTATCAAAAGAAACAAAATCAATCCCCAATTACAGTTATAAAGAGCCCGCTACATTAAAAATCGATACGCTTAACAGCACAGCAACCTTAACAGTGAATACATTTTCTACCAATAACTACAAAAACGGAAGAAATGGTTTTAAGGAGTTTCTGGCAAAAGGTTTCCAGAACATTGCCGATCGTAAAATACAGCATCTTATTATCGATATCAGGAAAAACGAAGGCGGTGCGCAGGCCATGGAAGATCACCTGATGTCGTACCTGATCGATCAGGAATATCCCAAATATCAGTACGCCGAAATTCCATCCTTTACCTATTCGTTTCTTGATTATACAGAATATAAGGATAAAAAATCGAGGGATGATTTCGAAAAAGAATTGAGGGGCGAATTTTACCGCAGCAACGATGGACGTTATTTAGAATTACCGGGAAAGTATAAAAGTGATACACCACAGGTTAACCATTTTAAAGGTGATGTATATATCCTGATCGGGGGCTTAACCTTTTCGGGGGGATCGGAGTTTGCCGCATTGGCAAAAAATTATACTAAAGCACGTTTTATAGGCGAAGAAACAGGCGGAGGATATTACGGCAATACCAGCGGCTATTTTATCCATTATACCCTGCCGAACTCAAAACTGACCGGCCGTATCCCAATTATTAAATTTGCTGTGGAGAAAAAAGAAAACGGTATTCCTTTTGGTCATGGTGTAATGCCTGATGACACAATTCAGCCAAAAATTGATGAATTTTTAAGCGCTTATGATACTGAAATGGAGTTTGTTAAAAAACTGATCAAAAACAAATAACCAACGTTTGACATGGTTTTCGGGTAATTAGCCTATTTTAGGCAGATAAATATTTGTTATGAAAGCCATTTCCATCCCTTTAAAACTGATTAACCTACAGGATGACGGCTTCCATCTTTTGATGGAAGTTGTTGTTTTTAAGGAGAAACATTTGGCCGTGCTGGATACCGGTGCATCGCGTAGCGTGTTCGATAAATCATTAATTGAAAAGCATCTTTCGGAAACACTGCAGGTATCGGATGAGATTAATGCAGCTACCCTTTTTACCACCACTACAACCATTCAGGCCACTATACCGCTTGTAAAAATCGGCACTTTAAAAGTCAGGGATTACGAAACAGTGGCTTTCGACCTTCAATCCGTTAGCGATACCTACCAGCAGTTTGGCCACCCTCCAATTATGGGCATTATCGGTGGTGATATTCTGATGCAGTATAAAGCGGTTATCGATTATAAAAAACTGAGGTTACGGCTCTATAAACAAAAATAATCCGAATTGTGACTTTGATCATTTTTCCAGGCATCATTTTAACTGATATTTGTATCCAATGAAAAAGTTAGCTGCAATTTTCTGTATCATTTTCTGGGCCGGTCTTCTGGCGGGGATCAGTTTTTTGGAAGCACCCTTAAAATTTCAGGCTCCCGGAATCACAGTTTCTTTAGGTTTGGGCATAGGCCAATTGGTTTTCCAGGCACTTAATAAAGTAGAAATTGTATTGTTGATCATCATTTTAGCCTGCTCTTTACCCGCACCCTTAAATAACATCCGCAGTATTTTACTCTTTGCGCTTACCATCCTTTTAATGGCAGAAACCTTTTGGTTATTGCCTTTGCTCGATGAAAGGGCGAAACTTGTTTTAGCTGGCAACGCGCCTATTAAAAGCTATCATCACATTTTGTACATCATTATCGACGCGATCAAACTTCTGTTTTTAATTACCCTCGGTTTTTCAAATCTAAAATCATTGCGTTATGAAAATTGATATCCACAACAGAACAGATATTATCCTCCTGGTAAATACCTTTTACGGGAATGTGCAGCAGAACACCAAAATAGGGCCGATATTTACCGATGTTGCAAAAGTAGACTGGGCGCACCATTTACCCAAAATGTACGATTTTTGGGAAAGTATTCTTTTTGGCAAGGCAATTTATAAAGGCAACCCCATGTTGGTTCATTTCGCTCTGAACGATAAAACACCGTTGCATACCGACGAATTTGAAACCTGGAAAAACATTTTCTTTAATACGGTAGATGATCTTTTTGAAGGCGAAAATGCAGATCTGATTAAACAGAAAGCACAATCCATCGCCGATTTAATGCATTTTAAGATCAATTCGCCCCAGCCGAAAATTAAAATCGTGTAAAAAAATACTGTTTTGATTTACAGTGGTTTCTTTTTAAATTTAATTAACCAAACTAAATCAAATTATGAAATTCCTGAAAATCTTATTGGGTATTATTGTTGTACTGGCAATAATCATTGTTGTTGGCGGCTTCTTTCTGCCAAAATCTTATACGGTGAGCAGATCTACCGTAATCAATGCGCCCGACACTGTAATTTACAAGAATATTGCAGACTTTAAAGAGTTCTACAAATGGAATCCATGGGCAAAAATGGAGCCTACAGCTAAAATTACTTTTGGCGGTGTTGCCGGAGAACCTGGCCATTTATACGAATGGAAAGGTAAGGAAACCGGAAGCGGTTACATGAAAATTAAAAGTGTACAACCTAACAAACAGGTTGATATTGAATTAAAATTTATCGAACCTTTCGAAAGTTTGGCTGACACTAAATTCGACATTCAGCCGGATGGTGCCAGCAATAAAGTAACCTGGACCATGAGCGGAGAAAATAACCTGATCAGCAAATGGATGTGTCTTTTTGTAAGCATGGATAAAATGATCGGAAAAGACTTTGAGGATGGATTAAAATTCCTGAAAGCAAAATCGGAGAAAGGGGTTTAATTAACTTTCTTTCCAGGATAAACTGGATTATTTAGACCGATGTCCGAAGTCAGAGGTTCATTCGACTCTTTATGCATTTTGTCACGCTGAGCGGAGACGAAGGGCCTGCATTATGCTAACAAATGAACCAATGGCTAATGTACCACTAAACTTCTAGCCAAGTAAAACACAGACAAACTCAATGCAAATCCGTCATTTCGACCGCAGTGGAGGAATCTAACCTCGAGATAGATCTCTCCACTCCGCCATGCTGCGGTCGAGATGACGGTTAATAAAAACTTCGCGGCCTCGGTGCCTTCCCTCTGTTGTCTCGGTGGTTAAAAACATAACCAACTCCTAAACAACCAAACAATTCTGTCGGCTGTGCGTTAAAAACGCAACAATTATCAATTAAGATTTTGTATTTCCCTATTTTTTAGATTACTTGCCAACAAATGAATTTATTACTTGTAGAAGATGAACCAAATGTGGTTTCTGTAATTTCGAGAGGATTAACAGACGAGGGATTTACCGTAAGTATTGCTCCCGACGGTCTGATCGGAAAACAGATGGCTTTAGAAAATCAGTTCGAACTGATTATTCTCGACATCATGCTACCCGGAATAAATGGTTTGGAACTCTGCAAAATCATCAAAGAACAGAAACCCAATACACCGATTATCATGCTTACGGCATTGGGTACTACCGAAAATGTGGTTAACGGATTGGATAACGGCGCAGACGATTACCTCATCAAACCTTTTAAATTCGCCGAGCTTTTTGCACGCATCAGGATGTTACTAAGAAGGTACCATGGTGTAGTCTCGCAAGACCAGATTATCACCATTGCCGATTTACAGATCAATTTAAGTGCTAAAACCGTAAAACGGAACCAACAGGAAATTATACTTACGGCAACCGAGTACCGCCTATTGGAGTATATGGCCAAAAACCGTTCGAAAATTTTATCGCGCATTGATATCCTGGAAAATGTTTGGGACATCGATTTCAACCTCGGAACCAATGTGGTTGATGTTTACGTGAATTATCTCCGCAAAAAAATAGATAAAAACGCCGATCAAAAACTGATCCACACTGCAGTAGGTTTAGGTTACATCCTGAAGGAAAAATAAATGGAGATTGCTAAAAAAATCACTTTACTTTTTGCCATTCTATCGGCAATTATCATTTCACTGCTAAGTGGTTTTGTATGGTACTTTTCCAATGATTTTGCTTTCGAAGATTTTTACAAACGTTTAGAGGCCAGGGTTAATATTGCTGCGCAGATAAAACTTTACGAAGATGCCAACAATACGGCCTATGCAAAAATGCGTAACCGGTATTTAGAACGCCTGCCTTCGGAAAAGGAGTATATTATGTTGGCCAATGAGGTACCGGGCAAGGTAGACCGTGAGCTGCCCATTAGTTTTTATAACCGTATAAAAGCAGGTTATGTGGCACGCTACCGTACCGAAAATCACTTTTATGCCGGTAAATTCTTCAAAAATGAAGGTAATGGATATATTGTAGTGGTTTCGGCCAATGATCCCGTTGGTTTCCGCGAATTAAAAGATCTGCAGCGCATCCTCATTATTGGCTTTTTTCTCTCTGTTATTTTATCTTTTGTAGTAGGTTGGAAATTTTCCAATTACATGCTCATGCCGCTGCGTAACATTATTAAAAGCGTAAAAAAGATCAAAGCAGAAAACCTGCACCTGCGCCTGGATGTGAAAAAAGGGAACGATGAAATGTCGCAGCTGGCACAAACCTTTAACAATATGCTTAACCGTTTGGAAACTGCTTTCGAAACACAGAATAATTTTATCAGCAATGCTTCGCATGAGCTAAGAACGCCACTTACCATCATCAGCGGTGAGGTAGAACTCGCTTTAAAAACCGTTGACGACCGCCAGAAACAGGAAAAAGCTTTAACGAAAATTAAAGATGAAGCAGATAGACTGGAACATATTTTAACCAGTTTATTGGGCCTGGCCCAATCGGGCTTTAATGGCAAAAACCAGCCATGGGAAGAGGTACGCATGGACGAATTGCTGTGGGAAATCAAAGAATCCGTAAACCAGGTCCATCCGAACAGTAAAATTGAAATCGATTTCAGCAAACTTCCGGATGATGAGGAACTGCTCTCGCTTAGGGTAAATAAGAACCTGATTAAACTCGCCATCACCAATATTGTAAGCAACGCCTGTAAATATTCTAACGAAAACCTGGTGAGCATCAGCATCGAGAGCAATGCAAACATGCTTTCTATTGCGGTAACCGACCGCGGAATCGGGATCCCGCAAACCGATATTCAACATATATTCGAACCATTTTTCCGTGCATCCAACACTAACGATTTTAAAGGTTATGGCGTTGGCTTGCCCCTCTCTTTAAACATTATCCGCCTGCACCGCGGAAGCATCGCCATCAAATCGCAGGAAGGCGTTGGTACGGAGATTAAAGTTTTGTTGCCAACGAAAAGTTAATTTGTGCAAAAGGTTAATCGGTTAATTGTTTAAACTGGTTAACTGTAATTCCCGCACAATGCGTCCTCCTAAACTTGTTTCAGGATCTAATTTAGATAATTTCCCTGCCATCCCGTTAAAAAAGATCCTTCATTGCATCCAATAGCTATCGGATCAGGATTAAAGCTTGTTAAAAGAAAAGTATTTAAACCTATCAGTAATAAAACAATTTAACATTATAACATTTAACCTCCCAACAATTAAGCAATTTAACAATGCCAACAACAATTAACCGATTACCCCCTGAGCGTAGTCGAAGGGTAAACAGTTAACCAATGAATAATTCCAAAAAGGAGTACACTCTAATCCCATTCTAATCTCGCTCTTATTTCGCTGTAATAACATCGGGCTAAACTTGTATAAATTAATTTTTAAATCATTTAAACAAGATATAGCCATGAAAACAGTATTAATACCAACCGACTTTAAATTAGAAAGCATTAAAATTATCGATGCGCTTGTTCAGCATCAGGGCAACCAAAAGTTAAAAATCATATTCGTACATGCCTTTAAACTTTCTGATTCTATTACAGATATGTTAATGCTTAGTCGCCGAAGCCGCGATTACGAAAATGTTAGCGGCGAATTTTATCAGGAAATCAATAATGCCAAAGCTAAATATGCTGATCAGATCAACACCATTGGTATCGAATATTTTTATGGAAGTACGGTAGCTGCTTTCAAAAACTTTCTCGAAGCATTCGATGTATCGTGCATTGCCTACTTAAAAAACTATGCCTTTACACCGATCAACAAATACAGTATCGATCCTAAAATTTTAACAGAACGCGCAGGCTGCGAGGTGATCCAGCTGAATGCATTAACCATTCATGCCAATGAAAATTTAATCGATACCAAAATACAGGAAGCGAAATTGCAGGAAGCAAACGCTTAATTAGTACACCTATTAAAAATTTATATCATGCTGTTACGAAATAATATTCCGCTCACTTATATATTCGGAAAGATCAAAAAAGAAGTCCTGTTTGTAATAGGCTACTCTATAGGTATTGTGGTGTTATATGAAAATTTCCATGTAACACGCATATCGATTCCGGTTGCAGTACCTGCATTATTAGGGACAATCATTTCCCTTTTACTGGCATTCCGCTCCAACCAGGCATACGATAGATGGTGGGAGGCGAGGATTCTTTGGGGCGCCATAGTAAACGATTCGAGATCCCTCTCCCGCCAGATATTGTCGTTCGTTGATAATCCGTACGGACTGGATGAAATTGAGGAGTTTAAAGCCCGTTTTATTAAAAGGCAGATTGCCTGGTGTTACGCATTAAGTCAATCGCTGAGGGGTTTCAATGCCAGGAAAGGTTTGGAAGAATACATGACTCCTGATGAAATTGCATTTATTAAGAAGCGCAAAAATGTAACTGCAACGATACTGGAATTACATGCCATGGATCTGAAAAAAGCATTACAGGAAGGCTGGATCAATAAATATCAACAGATAGAAATTGATAAAACCATTACCGCATTATGTAACCACATGGGTGGATCGGAAAGGATTAAAAATACCGTTTTCCCGGTTACTTATAGCAAGTATATCAACATGTCTATCCATTTGTTTATTGTTCTATTGCCTTTTGGATTGATTGAATACTTTGGTTATATGGAAGTGCCTTTAGTAGTAGCCATTGCGGCATTCTTTTTACTGGTAGAAAAGATGGCTGTGCATTTACAGGATCCGTTTGAGAACAAACCTACAGATACGCCGACCACAACAATCTGCAGAACCATAGAGCGCGACCTTTGCCAAATGCTCAACGATAATAAAATTTACGAAGATAAGCCACAAACAGAACTGGCACCCGTTGGATCGTATTACATTTTGTAATCTCCAGTGGTTAAGATAAATCTCATTAGTTTGAGGTGGTTAGTTAACACCATGCGTTTTCCCTTTGGATGAAGGGAATCAATGGTTTATAGTGTATAAATAAAACAAAAGCCATTCAGATCCCGAATGGCTTTGTTTTTTTGTGCCGTTATACCAAGTGAAGCCAGATGTTACCATCTGACCCGACATCTTTTAATCTATTCAAGAATTAATAAGCTTCACTTTTAGTTGACAACAACCAACACCACGATAAAATTAACCATACGAAAAAGCCTCTTCAAGATTTAACTTGAAGAGGCTTGATATGTTCTTTAGAATTTCGGCTTATTTAAGCATCAATTTTTGCATATTTTGCATTACGCTCAATAAACTCTCTACGTGGCGCAACTTCATCGCCCATTAACATGGAGAAAGTATGATCGCACTCCGCAGCACTCTCAATTGTAGCCTGCATTAAGGTACGCGTAGCCGGGTTTAAAGTGGTATCCCAAAGCTGTTCAGCGTTCATCTCACCCAAACCTTTGTAACGTTGGATATGTACGCTATCTTCTTTACCGGCACCTTTTAAACGTTGTACAGCGGCATCGCGTTGTACATCATTCCAGCAATATTCGAACTCTTTACCTTTTTTAACCTGGTAAAGCGGTGGCGATGCAATATAAACATATCCAGCTTCGATCAAAGCTCTCATATAACGGTAGAAGAATGTTAAAATCAACGTGGTAATGTGCGACCCGTCGATATCAGCATCCGTCATGATTACAATTTTATGGTAACGGAGTTTGGTTAAGTTTAAAGCTTTATTATCTTCAGGTGTACCGATACTTACGCCGATAGCTGTAAACATGTTTTTGATCTCGTCATTTTCGTAGATTTTGTGCTCCATCGCTTTCTCTACGTTCAAAATCTTACCTTTTAATGGTAAAATAGCCTGAATGTTACGATCGCGGCCCTGTTTTGCAGTACCACCCGCCGAGTCACCCTCTACAAGGAAAATCTCACATCTTTCAGGATCACTATCAGAGCAATCGGCAAGTTTACCCGGTAAACCCGAACCGCCCATTACACTTTTACGCTGCACCATTTCGCGTGCTTTACGCGCTGCAGCACGGGCAGTGGCCGCCAAGATTACCTTATTGATAATCATTTTGGCTTCTTTAGGATTTTCTTCCAGGTAGTTACCCAAAGCCTCTCCTACTGCGACATCAACAGATCCCATTACCTCACTGTTACCCAATTTGGTTTTGGTTTGCCCTTCAAATTGTGGCTCCTGTACTTTTACCGAAACAACTGCGGTTAAACCTTCCCTGAAGTCATCACCAGTGATTTCCATTTTTACATTCTTTAATAAACCTTCCTTATCGGCATAGTTTTTTAAAGTACGGGTTAAACCCCTACGGAAACCGGCAATGTGTGTACCACCTTCGTGGGTATTGATGTTGTTTACATAAGAGTGGACATTTTCTGAATAACTATCGTTATACTGGAAAGCCAGTTCTACCGGAACACCGTTTTTAATACCTTCGATGTAAATCGGCTCTGCCAAAATCGAAGTACGGGTATCATCTAAAAAGGCAACAAATTCTTTTAAACCACCTTCTGAGTGGAAAGTTTCTGAAAAGAAAGAACCATCATCCAGTTTCTCGCGCTCATCTGTTAAGGTTAATTTAATTCCTTTATTTAAGAAAGCCAATTCGCGCAAACGGCCAGCCAAAGTATCGTATTTATATTCGGTAGTTTGGGTAAAAATTGTAGCATCCGGAGTAAAAGTTACAATGGTACCACGTTTATCGGTAGTTCCAACTTCTTTAACATCATACTGCGGAACACCAATTTTATATTCCTGCATCCAGATCTTACCTTCGCGGTGAACCTCTGCTTTTAAATCGGTAGATAATGCGTTAACGCAACTTACCCCCACACCGTGCAAACCACCCGAAACTTTGTAGGTATCTTTATCAAATTTACCACCGGCGTGCAAAACCGTCATAACGATTTCCAATGCCGATTTATTCTCTTTGGTATTGATACCGGTTGGAATACCACGGCCGTTATCTTCAACCCTGATGGAGTTACCCTCCAAAATGCGAACGTCGATCGTATCTGCATGACCGGCCAAAGCCTCATCAATGGAGTTATCTACAACCTCGTAAACCAAATGGTGTAAACCTTTAACACCTGTATCACCTATATACATTGAAGGGCGCTTACGCACCGCTTCCAAACCTTCTAAAACCTGTATATTATCTGCCGAATAATTTGACTTTAAATCCTGTTCTTCGCTCATATTTTAATTAAAAACAATAAGTATCAAAAATACGCAAATTTTGGCATTTAAACTAATATGTGGATAAATTTTGGGCGCTTAAAAGATTGACAGAAAAGCCACTCGCATTGGATTTAAACGAAAAAAAATCATTTTTTTCTACCAATGATTCGTCCTTACAGGACGGTTAGGGAACAAATCCACTATCCGTTCCGTAGGAACGATTGATGGGCAGAAACGGTTCATGATCTGAAATCTGTTATGGCATCATACAACCCCAAATAGTAGCACCGGCTGTGCCACCTAAACCCCTGCCCGTTGCAGGCGGGCGATGGCAGCGGGCACGCAGTAAAGCGGACAGCGTTAACAACCATTTGGAATAAGTGCCCTGCTTTTCAAATCACCTGTACCAGATTGAGCGGCTAGCGTTAGGCGCTTAGCGTTGAGTAAATTAAACGCTTTACGCAATTCGCCAAACGCAAAACCGAACTTGCAGCACGATACACCTTCCATTAAATTGCATATCAAAACTAATTTATATAAGTTTGCTAAAATTTATTAAACAATAATGGAAAGAAGAACCTTTAAAACCTTTGGTTTACTTGCAACAGCAACTTTAATAACTGCTTTGTCGGCATGCCAGAACAAAGACACTAAAACTACCGAAACTAAAAAAACAGAGAGTACTACGGCAGCGGTTTCTCCGACCGACAAAATTGTATATGTTAACTCTGATTCGTTGCTAACAAAATATGAATACTTCAAAGACCTTAAAGTGAAATTTGAAGGAAAAAGCAAAAATGCACAGGCAGATATGCAGGCAAAAGGCCAGGCTTTTCAAAGAGAAGTGGCTCAATACCAACAATCGGCTTCTACATTATCGGCCGATCAACGTAAAAGCACTGAAGAGCGCTTAGCACGTAAACAACAGGAGCTACAAACTTATCAGCAGAATGCAGGCGGCGCTTTACAAAATGAACAGGCTGTAGAAAACGAGAAACTGTATGATAAAGTTGCGGCTTACTTAAAAGGTTATGCTAAAGAAAAAGGTTATAAAATGGTATTAACTTACTCTAAAGGTAACAGCGCTATTTTATTTGCTGATGAGAGCTTAGACGTAACATCGGAAGTAATTAAAGGCTTAAACGCAGAATACAGCAAAAAATAAGCTAAAAAATATTTAAATCAGAATGCCCCGCATAAAATCGGGGCATTTTTTTTGTGCAGTAATTTTAGATAAATATTAACCCGGCTATTAAACCCAGTAGAATGAACATAGAAAAACAACATCAGGAATATATGCAGATGGCCATCGACCTGTCGGTACAGAATGTAAGCCAAAGCATTGGCGGGCCCTTTGGTGCTGTGGTGGTAAAAGATGGTAAACTGATTGCCAAATCGGCCAATAAAGTAACATCAACCAATGATCCTACTGCACATGCAGAGGTTTCGGCCATTAGGTTGGCCTGCACCGAGCTAAATACTTTCGATTTAAGCGGTTGCGTAATCTACACCAGCTGCGAACCCTGCCCGATGTGTTTGGGTGCCATTTATTGGGCTAGGATAGATACCATTTATTATGCAAATACGAAGGCCGATGCAGAAAATGTGGGCTTTAGCGATAAATTTATTTACGAAGAGCTGGATAGGCCTATGGAGAAAAGAAGCCTTCCGGTAATCCAGTTGATGCGTGATGAAGCTTTGGCTGCTTTCAAATTATGGGAAACCTCAGCAATGCGGATTGATTATTAATATCAGTTCGATTAACAATATAGTTTTGATAAGAATGCTGTGGACATTTAAATTTTAGAGTCGTCACCCTGAATTTATTTCAGGGTCTATCCTACAGCAAAGATGCTGAAATAAATTCAG
>NZ_DJDT01000172.1 GCF_002432345.1 Pedobacter sp. UBA5917 | reverse complement strand
TCGTGTCACCACGAACCGAAACCTAGCCTCACGACTTCCGAAGTTGTCCGACGCTCCTCCCCAACGAAACTTCGGAAGTCTTTGCTCAGCCATATTTTCTATCGAAAACCTAATATTCCGAATATTAAAAGCAAATTTAATTGGTAACAATAGGGATATAAGCTTAATTTTTAGCATATTTGGGCTTATATCAAATAATTAATAATATAATTTAAAATTTAAAAATGAAAGTAGCAGTAGTAGGTGCAACCGGATTGGTTGGCACTGTTATGTTAAAAGTATTGGAGGAAAGAAATTTCCCTTTAACAGAGTTAATTCCCGTAGCATCAGAAAAGAGTGTTGGTAAGGAAATTACTTTTAAGGGTAAGAAGTTCCCAATTGTTAGCATGGATACTGCAATCAGCATGAAACCTGATATCGCTTTGTTCTCTGCCGGTGGAAGCACTTCATTAGAGCATGCACCCCGTTTTAAAGAGGCCGGAACGACCGTTATCGATAATTCATCAGCATGGAGAATGGATCCTGCAATTAAATTAATTGTACCGGAGGTTAATGCACACGAACTTTCTATCGACAACAAAATTATTGCCAACCCTAACTGTTCAACCATACAGATGGTGGTGGTTTTAAAACCTCTGCACGATAAATACAAAATCAAACGTGTAGTGGTTTCTACCTATCAATCGGTTACTGGTACAGGTGTTAAAGCTGTTGAGCAATTAATGAACGAGCGTAAAGGCATTGATGGCCCTAAAGCTTATGCTTACGAAATCGACTTAAATGTTCTTCCGCATATCGATGTTTTCACTGAAAACGGATATACCAAAGAAGAAATTAAAATGATTAAGGAAACGAACAAAATCATGAGCGACGACAGCATTAAAGTTACCGCTACAACTGTTCGTATCCCTGTAATCGGTGGTCACTCCGAGTCAGTTAACATCGAATTCGAAAATGATTTTGATTTAGCCGAAGTGCGCAGTATTTTAGAAAAAGCACCTGGTGTAATTGTTGTAGATGATGTAGCCAACCTAAAATACCCGATGCCTAAAGATGCCCATGAAAAAGATGAGGTTTTTGTAGGCCGTATCCGTAGAGACGAATCAGCACCTAAAGCATTAAATCTTTGGATTGTTGCCGATAACTTACGCAAGGGCGCTGCAACCAACGCCGTTCAGATTGCCGAATACCTGATTCAGAAAGAATTGGTTTAATCAATAAAACAAAAGCCCTGATAAATTCGGGGCTTTTTTATGCGCTCTCCATTCATGAAACATATCCCTATCGCTTTAATTTATTCCAGGTTACTTATCGGGTTCGGAATTATTTTATTAAGCATTTTCCACGTTGCCCACTATTCTTTTTTAGCCATCACTTTATTATCTATTGGCTTATTAACTGATGTATTCGACGGGATTATTGCACGTAAACTCAATATCTCTTCCGAAAAGTTAAGGCGTTTAGACTCAGGTATTGATCAGGTATTCTTTATTTCTGTAGCGGTTGCTACTTATATCCAATGTCCTGATTTCTTTAAAATCAATCTGGTGAAACTGATCATTCTGGGTGCTTTTGAGGCTTCTACCTATGCGTTAAGCTATATTAAATTCAAAAAAGAAATTGCCACACACTCCATCGGCGCCAAAATCTGGACGCTTATCATATTTGCTTCATTGGTCGAAATTATGGTCCATTGCGAATCGGTTACATTGTTCGAACTTTGCTTTTGGATCGGTCTGGCAACCAGACTGGAGATACTCGCTATTGTTTTTACCCTCAAAAAATGGACAAATGACGTGCCCAGCTTTTACCATGCTATTAAACTTAGGCAGGGAAAGGAAATTAAACGCAATAAGTTGTTTAATGGCTAAATCTCACAAACCCAAAAACATATAATTTAGTGATCATAATCTCTTTTTTATATATAATTTAGTGATTACGATCTCTTTTTTATATATAATTTAGTGATTAGCTATGCATTTTCTTTATATTTGAAATAATGAAAATGTATTGGGATGATTGTCAGGAATCTGCAAAACCATATCGAATCGAAGTTTTTTAAACAAAAAGCCATTATTGTTACCGGTGCAAGGCAGGTAGGTAAAACCACTATGTTAAAGCAATTGGTACAAAAAACCGGTTTGGCCTATGTTTTTCTAAATTGTGATGAGGCAAACATACGCGATGCCTTAACCGATATCAGTATTGAAAGATTAAAATCGATCATCGGTTCGAACAAAATCATTTTTATCGACGAAGCACAGCGTGTTACCAGTATTGGTTTAACACTTAAATTGATTGTTGACCATTTTACCGATGTACAGCTTTTGGTTACAGGTTCTTCCTCTCTGGATCTGGCTACAGGGATTAAAGAGCCGTTAACCGGTCGAAAATTTGAATATCACCTCTACCCTTTTTCGGTTGCCGAACTTGTTGAAGATACCAATGTACTGATTGAAGAACAGGCTTTGGAAAAAAGATTGATTTACGGCACTTATCCCGATGCGATCAATTATCCCGGAGAGGAAAAAGAATTGTTATTAAACCTGGCCAATAGCTATCTTTTTAAAGATATTTTGTCGCTTACAGGCATCCGTAAACCTTTACAGCTCGAAAAATTGGTACAGGCACTGGCGCTACAGATCGGTAATGAGGTTTCCTATACCGAACTCGGCCAGATGATAGAAGCCGATAAGTTAACCGTTGAGCGCTACATCGATTTATTGGAGCAATGTTTTGTGGTATTTAGGTTAACTGCTTACAGCAGCAACCTGCGGAACGAAATCAAAAAGAGCAAAAAAATCTACTTTTATGATACAGGGATCCGGAATGCCCTGATTGAAAACTTTAATACACTCGGTTTAAGACAGGATGTCGGTCAGCTTTTTGAAAATTACATCATATCCGAACATATCAAAGCCAATCATAATAAAAGAAAGCTTGCTAAATATTATTTTTGGCGCAGTTTTCAACAGCAGGAAATTGATCTGATAGAAGAAATTGACGGGAAAATAAATGCAATAGAAATTAAATGGAACGAAAATAAAAAAGTCAGGTTTCCATCAACATTTCTGGATGCATACCCCACCAACGAAACGCGCGTTATAAACAAAGCCAATTACACCAGTTTTCTGCTATAAATAACCTTCATTATAGAATGAAATTTTTAAAAACACTATCCCTATTGCTTTGCTTAGCAACAGTAGCAAATGCCCAGACGAGGATCCAGAACATCGAAAAGGCATTTAATAACCTATTAAACGATGAACAGGCAAAACATGCCATAGTATCGCTTTGCGTTTTGGATGCCAATACAGGCAAAACTTTATATGCAAAAAACGAGCAGATTGGTTTGGCCACAGCTTCTACCTTAAAAACCATTACTGCGGCCACGGCTTTCAGTATTTTA
>NZ_DJDT01000123.1 GCF_002432345.1 Pedobacter sp. UBA5917 | reverse complement strand
AGGTCTTTCACTAAAAAATCTTCGAAAAATAAAGCGGCCTGTTTCATTAATGGATAAGCTTCCTTTTCGAGAAATTTACGATCCTGGCTAAATTCGTAATGTTCCCATAAATGATCACTCAACCAGCCAGCCCCGCTTACCCAAATACCATGATTAGAGGCATTAATGGGTGCTGTACCATTCCATAAATCGGTATTGTGGTGCAAAACCCATCCCCGGGCATTATAATATTCTTTTGCGGTTTCGGCACCGGTTTTAGCCAATCCCTTTATTTTATTAAAAAGAGGTTCGTTTAAAGCCTGTAAATTTAGGATTTCGGTTGGCCAGTAGTTCATTTCGAGGTTAATATTGGTGGTATATTTGCTCCCCCATGGCGGCGTTAACAGGTCGTTCCAGATTCCCTGGAGGTTAGCCGGTTGTGTGCCCGGTCGCGAACTCGAAATCAATAAATAACGACCGTACTGCATATACAGGGCAGCAAATGCAGGATCGTTGGCATTGGCAAATTTTGCCAATCTTTCGTCTGTAGGTAACTTTTCATTTTCCGAGCGCCCAAAATCAACACTAAAGGTTTTGTAATAGCTTTGGTATTCTTTGATATGATCCTGTTTAATTACAGCATAAGTTTTTCCTTTTAGGCCGTTCAACGCTTTAATATTGGCTATTGCCGGATTTCCTGAGACATCCTGGGCGTTGATAAAATTGGTTCCTGCCGTTAAATAAAGGCTTGCTTCATCAGCACCAGTGATGCTTATTTTGCCATTAACAATTTTAACCGTTCCATTTTTAATCAATGCGGTTAAACGGCTCTCGCCTTTAATGGCACCATCTTTTACCTGTATGGTTAAAGCAATTACGTTATTGCCCAAAGCTTTTACCGATGATTTCCGGTGGGCACTGGAAAGTTCGGCATCAAAACTAATGGAAGCTTTTTTATCGGCTGTTAAATGGATCACCACGGCCTGGTTGGGCTGACTGGCAAAATACTCCCGTTGATAGTTTACACCATTTAAAGTATAAGTGGTTTTAGCAACAGCAGTACTGATATTCAATTCTCTTTTATAATTGGAAACAATTGATTTCGTTTGTTTAAAGTATAAATTCAGATCGCCAAAGGGTTGGTAGCTGGCCTGGTACTGCGGAACGGCAGGTGGATCTTCATTCTGTATTTTGTATTTCCATTCTTTTACCAGCGAAATTCCTTCCTCTACATTACTTCCAGTGGGATAGATCCTAATTTTTTTCGAAGTGTCTTTATATCCGGCAAGTCCACCTTTATCGAAATAATTGAGCACCTGTATGGCAATCACATTTACACCTTTTTTGATCAGCTTGGCAGGAATAGTGTATTTCCGTGGTTCCGTATTATCGGTATTGCCAACCAATTGACCGTTAATATAGGTAAAATCCTGATCGCGAATGCGGTTAAGATCGAGCACGAGGTCTTTCCCAAGCCAGTTTTCCGGTACATCAAAAGTGGTTCTGAACCATACTGCGCCATCTAAATTGGCAAGACCTACGGCTTCCCAGCCTTCATAAGATGGTACTTTTATCGTTTTCCAAAGTTTATCATCAAAATTGGTCAGGGCCGGATTACCCTCAATGCCCTTACCTGCTTTCATTTCGTTAACCCAAACTTTGCGATCGCCCGAACTACTTTGTAGCCCCATAAACTGTTGCTGTGCCAAAGCTTCATCTTCTTTCTGTTTGCCTTCGAAAAGCAGTTTTCTGATCTCAGGAAGATATTTATAAGCCCCCTTACGGTTATAATCACGCGGTTTGCCTGTCCAAACGGTTTCTTCGTTAAATTGGATATGATCAACAGCCGTTCCAGCAAAAATCATGGCACCTAATCTTCCATTTCCTATAGGTAATGCATCGGTCCATTTTTCTGCAGGTTTGTTGTACCATAAAGTATGGTTGTTTTCCTGTGCAAAACCGCTAAAATGTGCAGCTGATAATAAAATAACCAATAAAAGTTTAAGCCTCATATTATTGTCCTTTATCGCCTGAAATAATTTCGATGTTAACGGTAACTTCCTTTTCTTTTTTAACCGCTTCCTTCATCCTTCTAAAGTTATTGTTTCCGAGGAAGATATTTTTGGTTTCGGCGCCATTTAATTTCAGATAGGTAACTGTTTCTTTTACCGGAAAAGCATTGTATAAAAACAGATCGGATGTGTTTGTAAGGTCAATCACTGGTGTATTTGGCAATGGTTTGTTATTTTTCAGACCATCTACAATCAAATTGCTCACTTTTGAAGCTTTTAAAGATGGACCTAAAACCGTATTTACTGTTACATTATGAAATTCGATGTTATTGGAATTGCTGATTGCAAATCCTGTTTTCGCTTCAAAATTAATATCGTTAAAGCTTATGTTGTCGATAGGCATTTCTTCCAATCCGTTGAGATAACCGGCCTGGTTAACCTCTCCGGTAATGTTACTGAAATGGATATTCCGAAAGATCGGCGTGCTCGCTGAAACCGCTTCGATATTGGTTTTTGCGTACTGCATATCCAATACAATGGCCTGATCTTTTATATTTTTCATGATGACATTACTCACCCTGATTTCTTCAACCACACCACCCCTGCCGCGGGCCGTTTTAATGCGTATTCCACGGTCCGTTCCATCGAAAACACAATTGGAAATGGCTATTTTGCGTACATCTCCCGACATTTCGCTGCCGATTACCACGCCACCATGACCAGATAACATGGTACAATTGGTGATGACATAATTTTCGGCTGGAACGGCCATTTTTCGGCCAGGCGCATCTTTACCCGATTTAATCGTGATGCAATCATCACCAACGCTGATATGGCAATCAGAAATGTGCACATTTTTACAGGATTCGGGGTTAATGCCATCGGTATTGGGCGAATGTGGGTTATTGATGGTAACGGCATGAATTTTAACATTTTCGCAGAACTCGGGATTAATGGTCCAAAAAGGGGAATTGCGGATGGTAATTCCTTCAATCAGTACGTTTTTGCAGAACATGGGCTGTATAAACGGCGGACGGAGAAATCCTCTTTTCATCTGCTTCGGATCGTCGGGCAGGATAATGTCTTTATTTAAACCGTCAAAGGTGGTCTGCCATTTCGATCGCGGCTGCCCCTCTTTGTATCCTTCTACAAAATCCCACCATTTTTTGCCATGCCCCTCGATAATTCCCCGACCGATAATCGAGATATTTTCTGCTTTATAGGCATAAAATAATGGCGAAAAACTGGTTACATCAACACCTTCATAACGGCTTTTAACCATTGGGAGGTAATCATCAAAGTTATCACTAAAATGTAGTTCAGCACCGGCATCTATCAATATGGTGATGTTGCTTTTTAAGTGGATAGCCCCAGTTAAGTATTTTCCGGCAGGAAAATAAACAGTACCCCCGCCAGCTTTTGAAGCCGCATCGATGGCATTCCTGATCGCAGTAGTGGCCAGTTTGCTGCTATCGTTTTTTGCGCCGTATTTAATTACGTTGTAATAAGACTGGGCAGTAGCGGTTAAACAAGTGGCAACTGTTAGTACGAAAAATATGGTTTTGAAAAAGTATTTCATTTGTTTTTGTTTATACGTCTTGGTTCGTGTCTCCACGAACCAATAAATCTTTTATCGCCCTCGTTTGTAACTTAGTTTCGGTTCGTGGTGACACGAACCGAGGCGCTGGGTTTATTATTAAGTTCCATCGTCCTCGTTTGTAACGAGGATGAGTGAGAACAGCGATTTTATCGCTTTTTTATTCATTTATTTCGGTTCGATTCGTGAAGACACGAACCGAGGCGTTCGCAATGACGTATCATTTTAATCCATCTTAACTTTAACCGGTTTCAGATCTTTGCCTTTATAAATTTCCTTTCCTTCTACAAAAATCAAAAGTCCTTTGCCACGGTTGTATTTTTTACCCGTTTGATCCCATAAAATGGTTATTATCTTGTTGTGATAAGTAACATTATCGAGTATAAACCAGTGCCACTGATTTTTAGGGATTAATGGAAAAAGCTCCAGTACATTATCCTGACGGGGTTTTATGCCGATCAGATCGTTGATGATCAGGTCATTGAAAGTAGAGTGATTGTAAAAACTGCTCCTGGGATTATCACCTTTTAACCACTCTCCATTTTTTTCATCCTGATACTCTCCGAGATATGGTTTTCCGTTTTTGACGTGTGATGCGGCGTACCGATGAAGTTCCTGATAAAAAACTTCGGCTGTCATTTTACCATGTGTTTTGTAATTGCTCAACAGATTTGCCAATCCCTTTAATGTTTGCGAACTGGCAAATGGCCATAATGCGCCATCCCATTCACAGCTATGACCTGTTCCCCTTGTTCTGAATGTTGGGTTTCTTCTTTCGGCAGTGGTTAGGCCCCAGGGCGCTTTAAACCCGGCCGTATCCAGCAATTGATCCCAGGCTTTGGCATAATTGGCATCATCATCTGGTAAATTGAAATCCCAGGGTGTAAAACCAATGGCTTCACGAACGTTTGCTGAGCCACCTTTGGCTTTCCTGGTTTCAAAAAACAAAGAAGAATGGTTCCATAAACTATCCTGAACCAGTTTTTTGATTATGATGGCTTTATTCCTGTATTTTTCGGCCAGTGCGGCATCGCTTAAAAGTGTGGCTATTTTATCTAATGCAATGGCATTGCCATACATGTAACTGTTTATGGTTGGGCGTTGGTTCTGGTCTTTACGCGAACCACTGATCGATTCTTCCATGCCATCTTTCACATCATTTTGCCAGAACAGGCCATTTTTAAGCTGTCGTTCAGTTTCCCATTTAGCATAATCTTTATCCAGGGCCGGCAGAATTTCCTTCAAAAATCCATGATCAGGTTTTACGAGGTAATTTTGATAAACGGCATCATCTACCCAGCTACTAAATTGATGGAAACGTTGTTTTGTTTCGCCAACATCGGCTTTATAAAGCCAGAATTTAATATAATCTTTCAGGTAACTGTTATCTTTCAACCAACGGCCTTCATAAATATGATGCCCCAGTGCACAGCTGATGGAATTATATTTTCCTGCATGTTTAACCGGTTCAATAAATTCGGTAAAAATGAAACCATCGGGCGTTTTAACCAAATGTTTACGGAAGGTCCACCAGCGGTAATAGTAATTTTGCTCCATTACCTCATCCGGACAATCTAATAAAGGGACCTGATCAGACAGCCACTTAAAAGACTCACTGTTTGGGATATAATTTTTGACAGCTTCAGTATCTATTGAATTAAAATACTCCACGTATTTATTCAGTTTCTCTGTTCCCAGAATCGTTTTTTGCTGTGCGAAGCCAGTAAGCGCCAGTACCGACAATGCCGCCGTGGCTATAAAATTTCGTGTATTTCCCATTATTCAAATAACCAATCTATATCTTTTCCCCTGCCATCTAAACCGGCGTTAAAAATCCGTAATTCCTGTTTATCATCGATAAAACCCAATACCAGGCAGGCACCTTTACCTAAATTTAAAGTATGTGTTCCGGCCTGGAACGAATAAGCATGCACGTTTGCAGGCGGAAAGCCGTTTAAAACCAATGCATTTGATATTTTAATCTCCGATTGGCCATAATTATTGGCGCTTGCATCTGTCTCCAGCTGTGGTGGAGCCAGGTATGCTGGATTTTTCTGGTTAAAAAAGCCGATCAGTAATTTTACCGGAACACTGGTGCTAAATTTAATTTCTGTACCGGTTTTAATCTGAGCTGCCCTGCTTAATTTAATTCCTTTTAAACCTGCCAACTGCGCTGCAAATTCTTTGATCCTAACCGTTGTATCTGTAAAAACAGAAGTTTCTTTAGCAATGGTATAGTTTTCGCTTCCGTTTAACAGTTTTACATCGGCTGTTTTATAAGGGATAATTGCAACTAGCGTTCCTTCTTTTATTGATTTTAACGAATCGATGCTCTTTTTAAAGTGTTCAAGTTCTTTGGTAAATACCGGTAACATCTCTTTCCAATGGATAAATGTTTTATCTATACCGCGCATTGGTATTTTGCGTTGTTTGGTTTGCATACTGTTGGCATACAAATAATTATGATCGGTTAGTTTAACTAATACTGCATAATGACTTACACTTTTTTGAAGGAAAGGTAATGCCTGTTCGAGGTCGCTAACCTGATTGGAGTATTTATACCTCAGTATCCAAAGCGCGGCTTTAACTTTTTCTGCATAAAAATTAGCCATGGCATCGTAACAGTAGATGTCATTTTTTAAGCGGTCAAATTCTGCGGTATCTTTTTTTACAACTGCACTGGCTTCATTAATCGACTGGATGGCTTTTTTACCATGTTCAATCACTTCTTTTGCCACCTGTACAGGTGTTTCTCCAATGTGTCCCTGCTTTTTCCATTCTTTTTCGGCGTATTCGATAATCATTTCACCTTCAGGCGCTTCCGATTCGTAAAGTAAAGTAAAAAGTCCGTAACGGTATGGGTTGATCAATTGTGTCATCAGCATGCCCAGGGTTAAGGTTTGCCTGTTACCGTCGGTAATGCCGTATCGACGAAGAAGTTTGGGCGATATCTCTCCCGATTCCTCGTAAGCGTTTAAAATGGCTTTACCGCTTTTCAGATCAGTACCATATTTATTGGCCAGTTCTTTCCCCCAGTAATTAATCTCCTGCGCACGGTTGCGCTGTGAATTCCACGAATATCTTGCCCATTCTTTATACCAGATCCAGTCGCGGTCTACCTCAAGCAATCTTCCTTTTACTTCATCAGCCGAATAAGGCCAGTCCCAATAACTTGCCTGTGGGTACAGGTGTAATCCTTTTGCACCATAAATTTTATTCATAGCCTGAACCGATTTCTGGATAAAATCAGCCGAGCCATACCTAAAAGGCTCCAGATTTGCCAAAATATGTACATTGGAGATATTAACCGTACCGATAGCGGCCAGTTTTCTATTTAAATCGGCCCATGCCCCACGCGGTGTATAAGTGGTTAAAGCTTCGCCGTTAAATTTGTTTTCCGTATACAGGTTTTTATAAAGCGGTAAAGCGGCTTTCATTACGCTGGGCGCATCAGTATCATGCGCACGCAGTACAATAGGAGGCTCTTCCTTTATACCAGCTGCCTTTAACCCATCCTTTACACCCGGGATAATCGTTTTGGTAAACCAATCGATATCATCCTGGCCCACGCCTTCCATGGCTTCTCCCAAAGCCACCATCAAACCCACGTTAGGATATTTCTCTACAAATGCAGTAATCGACTTCCTCGTGTAATCCGCAATCAAAGGAATAATCGGGCGGTTTCTGTCCTGTGTTTTTAAACCATGTTTATCTGCAAAGGGTTTAGGGATAATAATATTATAAAACATCTGGATTACCCAGATACCGCGCTTATCGGCCTCAGTGGTTAAAAACCGGAAGATTTCTTCGTTCTTTTTTAATGTGGCTTCATCCACTTCAACCGCATAAGGATAATCTTTTAGCCTTAGTAAAGAAGAAAAAGGATGTCCATTCCATAGATAAAGCGAATTATAACGGTTTTCTACCATCATATCGAGGTATTTTATCCATAAGGCTTTATCATACAGCCATGGAAAAGTTTCGGGCGTGTAAGGATATTCGTAAACATCATGTCCGGGCAGGTAATCAGGTTTTTGCAGACCGATACAGGTTCCGCGCAATACCATTTCAGGCTGATCGGAAATGGCTAAAGTTGCGGGTATTTTTTTTGTATCATTGATCTGATCTGCTAATTCTATACAGCCATATAGCGCACCTGATGCATCATTTCCGATAATATAAAGCGTTCCGTTTTTGGAAGTATAAATATGAAAGCCTTCTTTTTGGGCAACAGCGATTTTATTTTTTATTTCAACAGGAAGATTATTGGCGAAAAGTTTATCAGAAAATACACCGATCACAATCGCATTGTTAAAGCCATTAAGCTTATCCCTCTGTTCTATTTTAACCTGATAATTTAATCGCGACAAGGCTTTCGAGATTCTTTCTGCACCAAACCTCACCCTTACATGATTTTCTGTAGAAATGACAATGTTTTTTTGCAGCTTATCGGCTGCATTAGAAAATGGTACAGATATAAACAGACAGGAAATAAAAATCAGAAAATTTCTCATTCAAATTGGCTCTAGCAACAACCTTTTAAAGGCAGGTTTGTGTGGTATTTGGTTAAAATATTATTTAAATATAAAAATAATATTCAAATATAAGTAATTTAGGAATCTGCTTTTGTAAAATTTATGCAAGGTAAGATGCTAAGGCGATGCCAGGCAAACTATGACAATATCTTTTAATATTTAGACAAGAAGATAAAATTTTTAACCAACAATATTTATTTTATTTGTAGTTATATTCTAATCAATTATAATTTATAACCATATACATGTTTTCACTACAAAACAAAAAAGCCGTGGTTACAGGTGGCGGAAGTGGCATTGGAAGGGCCATTGCAACTATTTTAGCTAAACAGGGCGCAGAGGTACACATTATCGAACTGGGAACCGAACAGGCGCAGGATACCATAAATGAAATTAAGGAAAACGGCGGATCGGCATTTAGTTACGGTTGTGATGTTGCCGACCATAAAGCGGTACATGAAGTGTTTGAGCAGATCGGGCAGATCAATATCCTGATCAATAATGCGGGCATTGCACACATTGGCAAGGCCGACACCACTGATGAAGCTGATTTTGACCGTGTAATGCGTGTAAACGTAAAAGGTGTATACAATTGTTTGCATGCGGCTATTCCACAGTTGCGCGTTGCCGGCGGAGGTGTAATTATCAATATGGCCTCAATTGCTGCTTTGATCGGCCTACCCGACCGTTTTGTATACAGCGCGGCAAAAGGTGCTGTAAAAGCCATTACCATGAGTGTGGCCAAAGATTATATCGGCGAAAACATCAGGTGTAATTCGATCTCTCCTGCAAGGGTGCATACACCGTTTGTAGATGGTTTTTTACAAAAAAACTATCCGGATAATATCCCCGAAATGTTCGAAAAACTTTCCAAAACACAACCGATCGGCAGAATGGCCAAACCGGAAGAAGTGGGCGCACTGGCATTATACCTTTGCAGCGATGAAGCTTCCTTTATTACCGGCTGCGATTACCCGATCGACGGTGGATTTACGACCTTAAACAACTAATAACAAAATTTTAAATACAGTATAATGAAATTAATACGATTTGG
>NZ_DJDT01000294.1 GCF_002432345.1 Pedobacter sp. UBA5917 | reverse complement strand
ACCATGCCTCCGCGGCATAGGAACGGAAAAAAAATCTTTGAACTTGTGCCCACACGATGGCAATATATCGATTTAGCCATTTGCTTACTAACATACCATTTCTATCTTTGTAACCGTTATCTTTACACGGATACAGGTATAGGTTAATTAAAGCTGTGGTTTTTCAGGTTCAAAATAACAGACCTTATTCGTTTTTGTCCCTTTTTTGGAATAGGATGTATAAATACACCTGCAGACACTATTTGAAGGTAGAATATAATTTTTAATTTTAAACGCTTAATTTTACCCGAATGGATATCTTATCATACCTTTTAGAACTTTTGCAGCAACGCAAAGAAGTTGGTATTACCGGCTTGGGCACCTTTTATAAAAAGAAATACCCGGGAAGATACGATAAGGAAAAACAGACGTTTTTACCTCCGGGATATACGCTTCAGTTTACAGTTGATGTTACCGAAGAAATGGCCCTGGCTGAGTTTATTTCTGCTAAAAGGAATATCTCTGCCGAAAGTGCCAATTATTACATTTCACAGTTTGTTGAAGAAGTAAACCAGAAACTCGAACTCGATCATGAGATCGAACTGGAAAAAACCGGCCGTTTATTTTTCACCGAACAGGGGCTTGATTTCGAGCCGATAAAAAACATCAACTACGGTTCCGAATTTTATGGATTGCCTTCGCTGCCAGAAACTGCAATTGAAGAAGTAAAAACAGATTTACCAAAAGAAGAGGAAGAAGTATACGACGAAATTGCCGAGGCACCCGTTGCACCTTCTCCGTTCGAAAATAAATCGTACCATCATCCGGTTATCGAAAATGTAGAACTGGACGAAGTGAAGGACGACCTTAAACATACTTTACAACATTCGGAAACTTCGGCAGAAGAAATTACTGAAGCGCCTGAATTTATCAAAGAGCAGCACGAAGAGCATCCGAACCGTTTTGGCCATACGCCAGAAAGCGAAGTGGAAAATATTGCTGCCGAACATCAGGCGGTTGAAACTGCACCTGTTGCTGAAACAGAAAATAAAATAGAAACTCCGGAAGATACAATAGAACCGGAAGTAGAAAATGTTGCTGAAGAAGATCAGACCATTGAAGCTACCCTACCTGTTAAAACAGAAAATGAAGCAGAAGTTGCCGAAAATACAGCAGCGCCTGATCCATTGACTACGGTTGAGGAACCCAAAGAAGTTGATGTTCCTGAAGCTGTTGTGGAACAGCACAAAGAAAATCCGGAACGTTTTGGCCATACACCAGAAAGCGAAGTAGAAAATAATCCAGCCGGCGCTGTCGAAACAGTAACTCCCGAAACGGTTGTTACACCACAAAGAGAATACTCGAGCCGTTTTTCGCTTCGATCAGAAACCGAGGAGCCAAAAACATACATTCATTTAGAGGAAGAAACCAAACACGAAGAACCGGTAATAGAGGCGCCTGCATTTATTAAAGAGCAACATGCCGAGCATCCTAACCGTTTTGGCCACGATCCGATTATACACAATCAGGAACCACAACCCGGCATGTCTACCTGGTTAAAAGTAACCATAGTTATTTTAATCCTCGTAATTATTGCAGCCATTACTTATTTGGTTAAACCCGAACTTTTTAACGGCAAAACCGAAGCAGCTAAAGTAGCGCCAGCACTTATCGATTCTCCAAAAGTTGCAGTTGATTCGGCTAAAATAAAAAGGGATTCTATCGCCAAAACCGATAGCATTTTAAAAGCCAACCAGGTTCAGAAAAAAGCAGATACGGACAAAAAAACAGCGGTTAAACCGGTAGAAAAACCGATTGTTGCCCCGCCTGTTGAAAAACCAAAAGAAGATAAGGTTGTACCAAACAGCGGTCCTTCTACGTTTTATGTTATTGCAGCATCATTCCAATCAGAAAAAAAAGCATTGGTATTTGTAGAGCAAATGGAAAAAATCGGTTTAAAAGCAGAAATTGCTACTGTACCGGGCCGATTAAAAAAAGTAAGTATAGCCAGTTTCAGTACCGAACAGGAAGCACTGAAGCAAAAAAATATCTTACAGGAAAAACTTAAAGGAAAAGGGTACTTTGTACAGCAAAAACTTAACAACACACAACCAAAATGATAAATTTATTAATTCAAGACACCACAAAAGCATTACAAGACACCGCAAATGCGCTAAACCAGCCAGTAACACAACCACAGGAACAATTACATTTTATCGATCTTCTTTTTAAAGGCGGTTGGGTAATGATCCCTTTGGCTTTTTTAGCCTTTTTAGCTTTAATTATTTTTGTTGAACGCTACCTCACCATTAAAAAAGCCACTAAAGATGAAGCCAACCTAATGGTTCAGATCAGGTCTTATATCCAGTCTGGAAATCTGGATGGAGCTATGTCGCTTTTAAGAAATAACAATTCTCCCCTTTCGCGCATGTTGCAAAAAGGTTTAAAACGTATCGGTCGTCCGATCAAAGATATTGAAGGAGCCATCGAAAACGTAGGTAAATTAGAGGTTTCCAAACTCGAAAAAAACATCAGCATATTGGGTATTGTAGCCGGTATTGCACCGATGCTTGGTTTCGTGGGGACCATTGTGGGGGTAATTACCATCTTCCACCAGGTATCTATTAAAGGAGCGATTGAAATCGGAACCATTTCTGGCGGTTTATATACCAAAATGATCACCTCGGCAACCGGATTAATTATCGGTATTATTGCTTACGTACTGTACCACATCTTAAACATTATGGTGGAGAAAATCATCCTTAAAATGGAAACCGATGCAATTGATTTTATTGATTTACTAGAAGAACCGGGCAAATAATGAATTTACGCAAAAGAACAAAAGGATCGGTAGAAGTACATACTTCAGCGTTGAACGATATTATGTTCTTCCTGATGCTGTTTTTCCTATTGGCCTCAGCCGTGGTAAATCCTACCGTTGTTAAATTATTGTTGCCACAATCCTCAAGCGGACAGCAATCGACCGCCAAAAAAGCAGTTACGGTTACCATAGACGAAAACCTGAAATATTTCGTTGAAAAGAAACCGGTTAGTATCGAAGAATTAGAACCAACATTGGCATCATACCAAAAACTGGCACCAGATATGACCATTCTTTTATATGTATCGCGTAACGTAACCTACCAGGATGGATTTGTGGTAAACGATATAGCCAATAAATTAAAATTGAAACTTGTTGTAGCCGTTGAGCCTAAAAAATAATGAACTACAAAGCACAAAATATACCCCAGCAGGAAAACAACTATCCCAAGGCCATTGCGATAGCAAGTGGTATTATGGGCTTCTTGTTGTTGATCAGCTTTTTTATTGTGATTGGGTCGTTCCAACCGCCCGAAGAGCTGGGTATGGGTGGCATGGTAGTAAATTATGGAACTTCGGCCGAAGGTATGGGCGATGATTATACCAGCATCGAAGAACCATCTGCAGATCCAAATGCAAACGGTAAAGCCCCTGAAAAGGTAACACCGGAAGAAAAGGTTACACCAACAACCACTACCGAAAACAGCAACAAGGAGATCCAGACACAGAATACCGAGGATGCGATTGCGGTAAATACCAAAACGACTACGAAACCAACTAAAGCAGCTCCAACAACGGTAACAGAAGATAAACCAGCCAAACCGGTAATCAATCAAAATGCGCTTTATAAGGGCAAAAAGAGTACAGGGCAAGGCCAGGGAGATGGAACAGGCACAACAGCCGGAAACCAGGGTTCGGTTAACGGCGAT
>NZ_DJDT01000019.1 GCF_002432345.1 Pedobacter sp. UBA5917 | reverse complement strand
AGATTCTCCATTACATGAAAGACCCTGAACCAAGCTCAGGATGACGGACCGCGGGAGGAAACGCGGAAATGATGGGATGTGTGGGTAATTTCTTTAAATCTGCGCGCCTTTTTATGCGTTATCTGCGGGAAACAAAATAGTAAATGGCTTATTATTTTCCCGCAGATTTAAAAGGATTTTAAACGCAGATTATACCGATTTTGGCCAAGTGTTTTTCGGGATAGATTCTCCATTACATGAAAGATCCTGAACCAAGCTCAGGGTGACGGACCTCGGGAGGAAATGCGGAAATGACGATACGCGGGAGAAATTACGAGATACGAAAATCTATTAAAACTACTTTTTCAGCATACTCTTCCGGATCCTGCTCAGGGTTTCGGCGGTAATGCCCAGATAAGAAGCAATCATCCCCTGTGGTACACGCATGGGCAGATGGGGGAACTTTTCGAGAAATTTAAGGTATTTTTCTTCTGCGGTAGAACTGATAAAATTTTGGATACGGTTTTGGGAAACAATAAAACTCTTTTCCAGAATCAGGCTTACCATATCATTAAAGGCAGGAATTTCTTTACAAAGAAGGTTAAAATTTTCTTTGGTAATAAGTGCCACCTGCGAATCTTCGAGGGCATCGATATTATATACTGATGGTTTTCCCGAGAACAGGCTTTCGCGATCTCCGGTCCACCAGTTTTCTACGGCAAAATTAAGGATGTGTTCATTTCCTTTTTCATCAACGGTGTAGGTGCGTACACAACCATTGGTAATAAAAGCATTGTACTTCCAAACATCACCCTCCTGAAGCAGGTATTGCCTTTTGCGCAGTTTTTTAATGGTGGTTACCGATTCGATCTGTTTGAGTTCGGCATCACTAAAGCTGCCTTTTCCGTTTAAATATGCTTTAAATACCTCTATCACTTTCAGGGAATATCAATGATGTAAATATAGCAAATGTGCAGATCAAAAACCGATTAGGCCAAATGCTCTTTTTTAAACTGCTCGGGTGTTAAGCCGCTATATTTTTTAAAGAATTTGGTAAAATAAGAATTATCGTTAAAGTTAAGTTCGTTGGCAATCTGCGAAATATTGACTTCACCACTAACCAAAAGACGTTTAGCTTCAAGCAGAATACGTTCCCTTATCACCTCTCCTGCCTGCGTTCCGATCAGTTCTTTACAGATGGCATTTAAATGATTTGGGGTAAGATGAAGCATCTCCGCATACTCTTTTGGCAACCGCTTTAAAAGATAATGCTCTTCTACCAGGTTCTGGAAATTGCGCAGCACTACCATGTTGTGTGTTTGGAAGGCCGGCGATTGAACAACAGGCGTATGCTCTTCTACCAACATTAAAAGTGATAAAAGTAATACTTTTTGAAAGTCGGCATTGTGATCTGTGGGATTATTGACCTGTACATACAGGCGTTTACAGATCTGCTCTACTTCCATTTTGATATCAGGCGGCAGGTTTTTCACATTGGCATGATCGGCACCGGTAAAAAAAGAGAAGCTTTCGAGGTAATCAGGTTTCAGTAAGAAAGACTGGAAAAAATCTCTTTCAAAATTTACGATATAACCATCGGCATCTTCATTAAATTCCCAGGTATGCACCTGTCCTGGCGACATAAAGTAAATCTGTCCTGGCAAAATTTCATAAGTATTGAAATCAATGGAATGACTGCCGGAACCGGAAGTAAAAAACACAAAATGATAGAATTTATGCCGGTGCGGAAAAACCAGGTTCTGGTGCTTATCCAGGTAGTTCTGCAACCGATCGACCAGAATATCGGCCCTTTTGTTATCGGTTAGCGTGCATGAATCTAAAATGGGTATAAGCTCTTTCATTCGCAAATTTATTGCGAATCTACTCATTTAAGCAGGCTACACCAACCGATCAGCCTATTTTAGTATTATTTTCTGCAATACGTGATGGATCGTAATGCAAACCGGGAGAAAGCCAGTAAAGCAATACCATTCTCGAATACCTGTAATTGAAAGGTGAAAGTAATGCCACACCGGTAAATATAGCCAGTACAAAATACCAAAGGTTTTCATAAACAATATCGAGCCCAAGGATATACGCACCTACACTGATCGAAATGATTTCGGCCACATTCATGGCGTAGCTTACAAACATCGATACATAAAAGTAGCCTGGTTCGCGCTCAAATTTTAATGCGCATACACTGCACACTTCATTCATTTTCTGGATTTTCAATCCATATACGGCTCCTGTAAAAACCGAACCCATTCTACATCTGGGACATTTTGAATGGATAAATCCGCTCCATTGAGATACGGCATCTTTTTGTGTGCTTAATTTTAAATCTGAAAATCGATTATCGGTACTGTTTTCCATAAAAAAAATCGTTTATCAAAGGTAAAAACGAAATGTGGATACTTTATTGTATCAATCAACTTATTAATGGTATTATTTACTTAATCATGGCTAAATACCGGCTTAACCTCATAAATCACCGGTCAAGAATAAAGCCCAGCGCTATAAAATGAAGCAAAATTTTGATTTGTAGTTTTAATTCTATATTTTGTAGTTTTAAATATAATTTAAAAATTAATAAAAACCGGATATAATCTTAAATCATTTACCAAAACGGTATTAATCGGTATTTATTAATAGATAAAAAATACTTTAAAGTAATTAAAAACATACTTTAATCGGGACACCAACCGTTTATTTTGAGCCGTTCCCTGTTCCAAAATCAATTTTAACTGTTCATTTATAATCATCCAAAATCAGATAAATTTTAACCAAATATCAAATCCCTAATCATTTATTAACCAAATTATGAGAAAACTACCTAATCATTTCAAAAAAATGGCTGGCACAATGCTGCTGTTAACTGTACTGGTTTCGGCCTGTAAAAAAACCGAAAAACAGGAAACATCTGTTCCAGCAGATGAAACCGCAACCCCAAGGGCCTTAACGCTGGTTTGGCAGGATGAATTCGACGGAACCAGCTTAAACACCTCCAAATGGAATTACGAAAACGGAAATCTGGGTGTAAACAACGAAAAACAATATTATCAAACCAGTAATGTAAGCGTGAGTGGCGGCAACCTGATCATTACCGCACGTAAACAAACGGTAGGCGGACAGCCTTACACCTCGGGCAGGATTAATACCAATGGAAAATTCTCCATAAAATATGGCCGCATCGAAGCCCGGATGAAACTGCCTATGGTACAGGGCACCTGGCCGGCATTTTGGATGCTGGGCAGCAATATAGGAACTGTTGGATGGCCTAAATGTGGCGAAATAGACATTATGGAGCATGTAAATACCAGTAATTCTATTTTGGGCACCATCCATTGGGACAATAACGGTTATGTATATTATAGCAATAACACCACAACATCACCGGGAAATTACCATGTTTATGCGGTTGAATGGACTTCGACAGGCATAAGATGGTATGTAGATGGCAACTTGTACGCAACAGCCAACACAACCAACAACATTAATGGTACCGACGAATTCCATAAACAGTTTTTCATCATCTTTAATATGGCCATTGGCGGCAACCTTGCCGGACAAACCATTAATGATGCTGCTCTGCCTACGAGCATGAGTGTAGATTATGTAAGGGTGTATAACATTACGTAATAAATTCTTTCCCCGTCATCTCGACCGGAGCATAGCGAAGTGAAGAGATCTACCTCGAGATAGATTTCTCGACTGTGTTGCACTCCGCTCGAAATGACGGTTTTTTTTAAGGGTATACGCATTAACTCCTCTGTTAATAATTTGGACGTAAACCCAACATTCCGATGATCATCCCTCCCCTTTTCTAATCCCGTTTTAATACTAGTATAACATTTGTGTCAGGCTTTTAAAAAAAGGCCTAAAACTGGTTTTCAATAGGTTATTCCTTGTTTTTCCGTTCTATATTTGTATCAAGGATGATGAATTACCTGAGAAAAAAATTATTGAGGAACATTTTTAGTTTGCTGGTGCTATGCCTGCTGGCTACTAAATTTGTGGCATTCTCGGTAGCCATATTTTTATCTCCTGACAATACTTACGCCATCGAAAAAAGCAGTGAGGAAAACAAAACCAAAGAGGAAGAATCGTTTGAAAAGTTAAAGAAAAAGCTACTGCTATACGAATCTTCGGTAATGGCATGCCCAAATCTCCAGCCTGCAAACCATTCCCTGGTTAATCAATATGCTTATCAGCCCTCAGTGGGCAATTTCCCGGCAAAGAACGTCCCTACACCGCCTCCCGATCACATTTTTTAGCCCCCTTTAATTCAATACCCCGTAATGCATATTCAATTATGCTAATGGGAATACTATGCACACAACACGTTTATCCACAAGTTCATTATTACTGGCCAACAACTAATAATCAACACCTGAAATTAAGATATTAAATGAAAAATCATCACGCTGCCGGCGTCCGTTCGCCATGGCAAAGATTGGTGCTTATGCTTCACCTCGAACGCAAAACCATCAACTATATTTACGTTTATGCCATACTTATCGGCTTAATCGGCTTATCGCTCCCTTTGGGAACCAGCGCTGTATTTAACCTGCTCTCCAACGGGGCAATGTACAGCTCAACCTATATTCTTATTGCCGTAATTTTGGCCGGTATTGTGGTGGGCGGCTTATTGCTCATCGGTCAGCTTACTTTGGTAGAATTTCTTGAACAGAAGATTTTTACCAAAACCGCCCTCGAGTTTGCTTTCCGCCTGCCAAGGATTAAGAAGAAAGCCCTTGAAGGTGAAAATCCCACTGAACTGGTTAACCGCTTTTTTGATATCCTCACTATCCAAAAAGGCCTTACCAAACTGCTTGTTGATATTATTGCAGCCGCTGTACTCATTTTTTTCAGTGTGATCCTGCTTTCTTTTTATCACCCGGTTTTTATGGCCTTCGGAACTTTTGTACTCATCGTAATTGCCTTAATCCTCGTTTTATATTACCGCCGCGGCGTTGAAACCAGCATTGAAGAATCGGGTTACAAATATGAAGTGGTTGGCTACTTAGAAGAGGTGGCTTCGGATCTGGATACCTATCGCCAGAGTGCGACCAAAAGAAAAGAGATTATCGAACGTACCGATAAAATTACTGCAAATTATATCCAGTCACGTAACGATCACTTCGGTATTTTGAGAAAATTTTTCATCAGTGCGGTTGCCATGCGTACCATACTGATGGGTGCGTTACTGTTATTGGGTTCTTATTTCGTGGTAGAACGCCAGATGACTTTTGGTCAGTTTGTGGCGGCAGAGGTGATTATTGTACAGATCAGCTATGCCATTGAAAAATTGATGACCAATTTAAACACGGTATTTGATATGATAACCGGTAGCGAAAAACTGGCTGTGGTAACCGACCTGGAGTTGGAGGAAGGAGAACTAAACCATGGGTAAAACAAGTAACAACCTGGCAGAGTTGCAGAACTGGGAAACACTTTCGGTACATGCCAATGGCAAAATCATAGATGCAAAAGGACCAAAAAGGCTGGGCAGGATACTACTGTTTATTATGGGTTTCTTTGTGCTGCTGCTTTTTCTTCCTTACCGGCAAACCATACCCGGACGTGGCACGGTAACCGCATTACGACCGGAAGACCGGCCACAAACAGTACAGAACCAGATTGGTGGCCGGATAGAACACTGGGCGGTACGCGAAGGACAGGAAGTAAAAAAGGGCGATACCATATTACTGATTTCTGAAACCAGCCAATCGTATTTTGACCCCGAACTGCCTGTGCGCCTTAACGAACAGCTAGATGCCAAACGTGGCAGCGAAACCGCAGCCGGGCAGAAAATAGATGCCACCAAAGCACAGATGAAGGCACTTAGCGAAGGTTTACATTTCCAGATGAAAGCCGCAGAGAATAAAGTATTACAGGCCAGAAACTATGTGAGTATTGATAGTGCCGACCTGCTTGCGGTGCAGAAATTTTACGAAACCACAAAAGTTAGGTTGGAAAGATATGAAACAGGGTATAAAAACGGGCTTTTCTCGTTAACTGATATTGAAACCAGGAGACTTAAACTACAGGAAGATAATGCCAAAGTAATCAGTCAGCGGAATAAACTGAATAATTCGGCGCAGAATTTATTAAATGCCAGCATCGAACTCGACAACATCAGGGTAAAATACCAGGAATCGATGTCGAAAGCACAATCAGACATGAGCTCGGCCATTTCGGGCAAGGTAAGTGCGCAGGGCGATATTGCCAAATTACGTAACGACATTTCAAACCTCAACGTAAGGCGTGGTTTATATGTGGTTAGGGCACCCCAAAATGGCTTTATTGTTAAAACACTGAAAGCGGGTATTGGCGAGAACATTAAAGAAGGCGAATCGGTAGCTACTTTACAGCCAAAATCGCCCATGGTTGCTGCAGAAATTTACGTAAGCGCAATGGATGTTCCGTTAATATTAGACACCAGCGATGTAAGGCTTCAGTTTGAAGGCTGGCCATCGGTACAGTTTGCGGGATGGCCATCGGTAGCGGTAGGCACATTTGCGGGTAAGGTATTTTCTATCGACCGCACCAGCAGCACAGGAGGAAAATACCGCCTTTTGGTAAGCCAAACCAATCCTGTTCCATCAAAAGATGAACCCTGGCCACCACAGTTAAGACAGGGATCGGGTGTTTATGGCCGCATTATCCTACGATCGGTACCGCTCTGGTACGAAATATGGCGCCAGCTGAACGGATTTCCACCAAGTTTGGAAAAGGAACCTGTAACCGGCACAAAGGATAAAAAATAGCTATGGAGATGATAAAATGAAAATGGCTTTAAAAAAAATATTAATCATACTGGTTTTAGCATTGTTATCTGCTAAAACCAGCTTTGCACAACTGCCAATAATCGAAAAAAACGTTGATACCGGAAAAGTTTTCTCGCTGGAAGACCTGCAACTGATGGTTTTCAGGTACCATCCCGTAATCAAACAGGCCCAATTGCTGAGTGAATCTGCAAGGGCAAAAGTCCTGCAATCATTGGGTTATTTTGACCCTGAATTAAAAGCAGGGTTCAGCAAAAAATTATTTGGTGGTACCGAATATTACAACAAATGGAACAGTGAATTAAAAATCCCGCTGTGGCTTGCCGGTGCAGATCTTAAATTGGGTTACGACCGTAATGCAGGCACCTATCTCAATCCCGAAAACCGTACCGGTCAACAGGGCTTATCGGCTATCGGACTGAGTATTCCTTTAGGTCAGGGACTGATTATTGATGCACGGAGAAGTACGCTGCGCCAATCGAAAATAATGGTTGAGTATGCAGAGGCCGATCAGCTTAAGCAGATTAATGCGGTTTGGTACGGCATTGTTAAAGATTACTGGAACTGGTACTACGCCCATAAACAGTACAAACTGATTAATGAAGGTTTAGATCTTGCGCAGCGCAGGTTCAAAGCCCTGAGTGCACAGACCCTTATTGGCGATAAACCGGGTATCGACTCTGTTGAGGCCTATATTACGGTACAGGAAAGGATAATACAAAAAGAAAAAACCGCTATTGAACTGCAAAATGCAAGGTTGGTACTTTCCAATCACCTTTGGAACGATCAGGGTAGCCCTTTGGAGCTTCCAACCGAAGCCATGCCACAGCATATTGATCAAAAAATTGTCCGCCCAACGCCCCTGCTATTGGATACGCTTTTGGGCGTAGCTTCTAATCAACATCCGGAGCTTTTAAAGTTAAAAAGCAAAGGCGAACAACTGGCCATTGAGAAAAGTTACCGCCAGGAGCTGCTCAAACCAAAACTGAATGTAATCGGTAACCTGATTTCGAACCGCACCGGATTGAACAGCAGTGTTCCCGGATACTATGATTTTAACTGGAGCAATTATAAATTCGGTATTGAGCTGGCTTTCCCGCTATTTCTCCGTTCGGAAAGGGGAAAACTAAGAGAGGTTAAAATTAAACAACAGGAACTGGATTACGACATAAAACAGTTTGGAAGGGAAATCAGAAATAACGTTATTGCTTCTTATAACGATGTTTCTGCCTATTCGGCACAGCTGGCTGTACAGACAAAAAGCATCGAAAACCAGCAGATCCTGGTAAATGGCGAGAACCAAAAATTTACTTTGGGAGAAAGTACACTGTTTTTGATCAACAGTCGCGAAACCAAACTAATTGATATGAAAATTAAACAGGAAAGCATGGTAGCAGGCTATCAGAAAGCGCTGGCCGAACTCTATTATAAAGCCGGAACAAGGGAAATGAATTAAAAATATTCTGATTTGAGATGGTCAATTCAAATTATGGTTTGAAATGAGGATAAAAACCTAAATCTGGACCGGATTGATGGCTACCCGAAATGTTTCTACAAACATTCGGGTAGCCATCTTATGGAAACCAGCGTTCATTGGCATCTTTTTTTAAAGCCTTTATGTACATCTTCAGATTATTCAGCTCTCTTTTCACTATCGCCCTCCTATTTACCGCCTGCACAAAAAAACATATCGAAAAATGGGATACTATTAAGGTAAATCCGAACCTTTCTAAAGATTCTATTTTTACCAAAATGGATAAGCAAAAGGAATTTATAATCTTCCCGAAATTTGATTCCACGCTAAAGCAGAGCAGTAGAGTTGCTATCCTAATCGGGGAAAAACACAGCAGAGCAGATTCTCTTAATTCTTCCTTTAGCACCTGTAAGGCATATTTTCACAAGGCAGATACCCTGAATATTCACATCGGTCTAGATGGTCCTTTTGGCGGAAGCGGTATTGACATTAGTTACCATAACAATAAATTTAATACCAAAGGTTACCAATATTCGGACGTAGTTCCTTCCGGAAAACTTGAAAAACCACTTCACTGGGTCATTCATCAGCAACTTGTACTGGATAAAGCAAGCTATAAAATCGGTGACAGTTTATATGGATACATTGATTTTAAAGTTAAAGAACGTAATGAAATCGGCGATACGGTTGTATACAGTGCCCAAGGAAAATTCAGGGCTAAAGTTTTAAAATATGACCCCAATTATTAGGGCTGACCTTACCGGTGGTTTATCCACCAAATACTTCCATTTTTTGTATCAAATACCGAAAGTTTTCCTTCATTTACCAGAGTATCTAACTGAACCTTTGCTTCAGGGAGCGAAATATCAGAAAGTTCGGAAAACTCCTTCAACGTTAGTGACCTAAAGGTACCAAATAATGCTTCCCAATTTTTATCGTAATCTTTTTTGGTTATTTCTGGCGCAATACGGTTAATAGCGGTTTCGTAATCACCATAAGGTTTAAAGCCGTATATTTTTTCAGTATTTTCATTGCCTTTAAAAATAAAAATGGTTGGGAATCCCCTCACGCTCATATTTGCAGCCAGTTTCAGATCTTCCTCAAAAAGTACCTTTGCTGCTCCGTTAAAATCTATTTTCATAAGATCGGTATCCAATCCCGCAAGTTCAGCTGCAGCTGTAATGTTTTCCCATTTGGCGATGTTGATTTTACGGAGAAAAACCATTTCGCGCATGATCCTGAAAAATCGACGGGCTTTATCCATATCCTGCAACTCGGCCGCTTTAAAAGCAATAGATGGTGGGTAAGACGAATCGAGGGGGTCGCTTATCCATACATCTCCATCTATAGGCATCTGGTAATGTGGGCTCACCTCATCCCAGTGCGGGGCCACATCAGATGGTTTGCTTATCCCGCCACTGTTGTAACTCCAGTTCGGAAGCAATCCGCCCATCCGGTATTCGATATCCAGTCCGTGGCCATATTCGAGTTTAAGTTTTTTCAGTTGTGCTTCAATCCCCCAGCAGGATGAACAGATGGGATCCGTAAAGTAAAGCATACGGAGCTTTTTTCCGGTAGCTGTTTTTAAACTTCCATCTATTGAAGGTTCTGTTCCCGGCATTTCACAGATTCCGGATATGGGATCGCATAACAGGGGATTATTGTTTTTTCCGTCCATAAGTTTTCTTTGCATACATCGTTTAAAGAAATCAAATCTTAGAACTAATCTTCGATATATTTTGATGCTAAGTCTAAGAATGATCTATCTTATCTCTATTTTAGCACAAATCTCCGAAAGATTAACCTTAGCATCAATAAGTCAAAAAAACATGACCACAAAAACCAGCGACGAAAATACGGAAACCTGCAAAGCGCAGGCCTTGCTAAAACTGCTTTCAGGGAAATTCAGACCTGAGGTTTTCCGCCTGTCGTTAAACGGTCCCTTAAGGTTCAGCGGCCTGTTACGCGATATCCCGGGTGCTAACAAACAGTCGCTCTCTACCGCGCTGCGCGAACTGGAAGAAGCCGGACTGCTGGAAAGGAAAATTATCAGCGAAAAACCGCTCCATATTGAATATTACCTATCTGTAAAGGGAAAATCTCTTGTGCCTTTTTTCCATCAGTTAGAATCTATAGGAAATATTTAACGCCAGAAGGCAGATAATTAATCTTCAAAAACATCAGAGATATCACTAAAATTGATCAGATATACATTACAACATAGATGAACTCTATACCATTATAATTTGTTCCCTATAAATCTAACAATCTCTTCGGGCCCTGTAATTTTAGTTAGTGCCACAGTTGTTTTAAGATAAAGCATTTACTTCCTAAGCTTAGCCTGTAAAGATCATTTTAAACAAAAACTCCTTTAAGAAAAAACTTAAAGGAGTTTAAGCAGTAGACTTTGGATTAATTTTATCAATCAGCCTAAAAAGATCAGATTAAAGGTCCCTTAAACCTCCATCCAGGAGTAATTCGGCACCAAGCATAAATGCGGAGTCATCCGAAGCCAGGTAAAGTGCTGCAGCTGCCAATTCTTCTGGCGCAGCTACGCGTTTAACCGGGGTAAAATTCCCCATCGCTTCTTTCATGGCCTCAGCTCCTTCTGCACTATCGGTAACCGAAGCAAACACAGGTGTATCAACAGGTCCGGGGGTTAGGGCATTAACACGTATTTTACGGTCGAGCAGTTCGGCAGAAAAACTGCGGGCCAGCGAACGCACAGCGGCTTTGGTTGCCGAATACGCAGCATGATTGGGAATCCCCTTGCCATTAACCGTCGAAGAAATTAATATTACCGATGCACCATCTTTTAATACAGGCAAAGCTTTTTGTACCGAAAAGAAAGCACCTTTGAAATTGATATCGCTCACCTGATCAAACTGTTCTTCGGTAAAATCGGCCAGTGGTGCCAACACATAAACGCCGGCATTAACCACCAGGGTATCTACCTTACCAAAATGATCTGCTACCGTTTGATAAATCCGGGTAAGATCATCCAGTTTGGAAACATCGCCCTGAACACCCAAACCATTAGGACCGATTTCGGCAATAGCCTGATCGATAGTTTTTTGGTTGCGTCCGGTAATGGCTACCAAGGCACCTTCCTCTGCAAAACGTTTGGCGATGGCCAAACCAATACCGCTGCTACCTCCGGTAACAATGGCTACTTTATTATTCATTTTTTGTGACATAATTACTAAATTTTATACCACAAAGTTGGGGGTAATTGCACCTGCAGAACGATGAACTATCTTAAGAAAAACGTGTGAACCAGTTCACTTTTTCCGCACTTTATCGTTACGGATCTTCGAAAGGAACTCGCGGGTCATGTTAAGATAAGAAGCCAGCGCATACTGCGGCAAACGCTGCACCACTTTTGGGTATCTGCCAACAAAATCATTATAGCGTTCTTCAGCACTTTGTGTTAAATTGGATACGATGCGCCGTGCCAGATAAGCCGCCGAATGCTCGGCCATCAGCCTGAACAGTGTTGCCAGTTCCCAATTAGCATCTTTGAGCTGCTGTTCGGTCTGATAATCAATCTGGAGAACGGTACTATTTTCAAGGGCCTCTACAAACTGCGTGGCCGGTGTTTGATGAACATAACTATTATAATCTGATAACCACCAATCGTCTATTGCGAACTGTATGGTATGCTGGTTTCCTTTATCATCTATCACATAAGAATGAAAAGCACCTTTCAGCACGTAAATCCGGTATTTGGCCACAAAACCCGGCTGAATGATCATTTGTTTCCTTTTCACCTTCACCACCCTGAATGCACTGGTAAGCAACTCGGTATTATCAGGTGAAAGACTGATTTTACGTTTGATATTCTCTAAAAAGGGTGAAAGGTCTTCCATCATGTTAAAGTACAAATTAAGGCATTTTTTAGCAAGCATATTTTGCAAACCTATTATGTTTTTTGAAGATTGGTTAAGCGTACAAGGCTTAATCCGCGCCAGCACTTATCAGTACGTATCATTTGGTTAATTTTTGTTAAATACCAGGACAGAATTTTGAAAAATCATTTTTTTTTACTCTTTTAAAGAAAAAGAACAAACATGGCAAAAAACTTTTTGGTTGCATTGCTATTAATCATAGCATTAGGCTGTAAAAAAAAGGTGGGAGATGATGATACTACACCTTATAAATGGAAAAGAGATTTGTATAGGGCAAGGGTTAAGAATGATGGCCCTGCTACTTTCAATTCTAAGGATCCTAGCGTTGCCAGAAATTCTGATGCAATCTTTTTAAATACCAGCTATACTGTTCTGACCGAACACCGCAAAAATGAACAGCAGGACAGTATTTTTAATGCGAGCGGCAGAACGCTGGTTTATAAATACGAGAAAGTTGACAATTAAATTTTGCTTAACAGACGCTACAACCGGAGCAGATTAAACAAAAAACCCACCAAATATTATCTGATGGGTTTCGGGCAGTAAGCTTCTGCGTACCGCATATTATCCGCCGAAAACAACGGCTAATGTAATGGGCACATTTAATGCTTTAGAAATAATGCAGTTTGCCTTTGCACCTTCGGCTATTTCGGTAAATGCCGCTTCAGTTACTCCTTCGATAATGCTTGCCTTTAATTCGAGATGGATGCCTGTAATGCTTAATGCCTGCATGTCAAGGTCGACAATTGCATTAGTATAAATATCGCCTGCCGTAATGTTGTGGTGCTCCAATGTTGCACTGAGTGCCATCGAAAAACAACCTGCATGTGCGGCGGCAACCAATTCTTCCGGATTGGTACCGATGCCATCGGCAAAACGGGTTTTAAATGAATATTGTGTTTCGTTAAGTATAGTGCTTTGTGTGGTAATTTCTCCTTTACCTTGTTGTAAAGTACCGTTCCAATGTGCTTTTGCTGTGCGTTTCATGATGTTTTAATTGATGATAAAAAGAATCTGTTATTTAATTTATTATTGATTTATGTTTATTATTTGCTTTCGCCAATCAAGATTGCCGCTAGTTTATCAGGCATAGAAATGAAAGGTGTATGGCTGCTCTGCAGGGTATAAACTTTTGCCACTTTACCCATTTTTACCATGTATTGCTGTGCAGGATAACTGATTGCGTTATCGTTAACGGTATGGATGTAGACTTTTTTAACGCTGCCGAAATTTTTATCGGTCAGTTGTACCGGTGTGGCTAGCGGTGCTAATGGCTCTGCTTTAATATTGGCTGCCAAATATTGTTGAATCTGTACAGGCGCATCTGCTGCAAAAATATCTGCCACAGCATCTTTTGCGATGATTGCTGCACCATGCTCTTTGTTGATGCTTAATGATTTACCAATATGGGATGCGGGATCTTGTTTGGCCAGTGATAAAAGGCTATCTACATTATGCGGTAAGGCTGCTGCAAGGAAAATCAGTTCTTTAATCTGGCCCGGAATTTCTTCTGCTACCTGGCTGATTACCATTCCTGCAAAACTGTGTCCTACCAAAACTACATTGGTGCGGGTGCCTATGGCTGCTTTTACCTGATCAACATAACCCTTTAAACTGATGTTGGCAAATGAAGTGCTGTCTTTTCCATGACCAGCAAGGTTAACATTTATCACTTCTTCACCCTGTGCTTTTAATAGAGGAGTTACTGCATCCCACGATGATGCATCCGACCACGCGCCGTGAACAAGTACAATTGTTTTAGCATTTTTGTTAGTTGCTTTTTGAGCCTGAGCAGTAAAACCCAGTACACTCATTGCCATCATTATAATTACTTTTTTCATGTTGTTTAATGCCTAATTGTTTAGGACAATACAAACATCGGGCTATGCTGCGCCAAAAAGTTTAACCCAGGTTAAAATCGAAAAACAGTTTAAAATCTATAATTTTATAACATGGTAGAGCGTACAACAGAAATAGAACTATTAAGATCGATTTTGGGATCAGCCGGAATGAAGCCGGAGGCATTTGAATTATCGTTACCATACTGGAAATTAAAACAGTACAAAAAGGGCGAGTTTTACAATGAATATAAAAATGTATGTAAACACCTGGGCTTTGTAATTAACGGTGTATTCAGAATTTATCGGGTAAATAGCGATACAGGCGAAGAAAAAAATATGCTTTTTTTTACCGATCGCCAGTTTGTGGCTTCCTATAAAAGTTTTCTGAACCAAACAGCCTGCGAATATTATACCGAGGCAATGGTAGATTCGCTTATCCTGTATATTCATATCGATCACCTCAATGAACTTTATGGACAATCGCACCAATGGGAACGCTTTGGAAGAATTGTGGCCGAAACGGCTTTTCATGAAGTGATGACCAATACCGAAGGATTCTTATTTAAAACCCCGGAAGACCGTTACCGCGAAATGATGGAAAAACATCCAAACATTTTTAATTCGGTACCACTTTATCATATCGCTTCTTATCTGGGTATCCAGGGGCCGTCGCTTAGCCGGATACGTAAAAGAATGGTTGGAAAATAAGGTCTTTGCAGGCAACATTCGCGTGATAAACAAAGATTAAAATGTTATTTTTGATCAGGCGATTTCACATCATTTATGGAAAAAATAAGTTCCCCACTGCCCTATTATACAGAAATAAATGATTTTCTTGCCTCCATACCCTGGCACTCCAGGACAGCTAATCCAGACTTTTTCTGCCTTCGGTTAAAACCGGTTGATGGAGGCAATATACCTGTTTACAGACCTCCATTTAAGCGTTCTTTTTACTTTTTCGCGCTACTGTTCAATTCGGGTAAAGTTAAGGTCGATTATGGCGATCAGACAGCCAGCGACCCGAACAGTTATCTGGTATTCCACTCGCCGAACCTGGTTTATAGTTTTGCCCATAACAATGCCCTCGAGGGCTACATCGTTTATTTTAAAGCCGAAGCCTTTTCGTTTTTCCGGCCGGATTTCCACAAGCAGTTTACCTTATTTGATCTGCACCGTACCAATCTGTTTAAGTTTGGGCATAACATGTTCAGTAGATTGGCACAGCATTTTGAAACTGTTTTCGAGGCATACGAACACTCGGATAAAGATGGTCATCTGGAAGCACGCTTAAAATTACTGGGCCTGCTTTGCCACCTGGAGGGATTTGCCCTGGAAAGAGACAAGGGAATGTTGCCAGCCACCCAGCAGGAAAAACTGGTGCGGAACTTTATCCAGATGATCGATAACAACTATATCTACAAACGCACGGTTAAAGAATATGCCGAATTGTTAGCGGTGTCTGCAAATTATCTTTCGCAATCTGTTAAACAGGTTTCTGGCAGAAATGCGCTGAGTTTTATTGCCGAACGTTTGGCTACCGAAGCCAAATCACTTGTTAGATACACTGATTTCGAGATCGCAGAGATTGCCTATCAGCTTAATTTTTCTGACCCAGCCAATTTTGGTAAATTCTTTAAAAAACAGGTCGGTATAGCACCTTCAACATTCCGCCGGGCGCGCAGGTAATTAAATTGACCTGTAAAACCAAGTTTTCGACCGATTATTTTGCGTTTATGTAGGTTTCTTTGTGAAATCAATTTAAATTATACCAACAAAAGTACTTATCGTTCTGCATGTAAAGAAAATGTCCGGATCACTTAAGTCTTAAACAAAAAACACCATGAGCAACAATTCAGCAATAGATACCTACATCGCCGCCGCAGAAGATTTTGCAAAACCCATCCTTAACCATTGGCGCAGGCTGATCAACGAAAACTGCAAACAGGTAGAAGAGGCCATAAAATGGGGCATTCCGCATTTTGATTACAAGGGAGATCACATGTGCGTAATGGCGGCCTACGGAAAACACTGTTCATTTACCTTTCTGAAAGGTGAATTAATGAGCGATCCGCGTTTAAAGGCTGGCAAGGATGTTAAACCGATCAAACGTTTTCTGGGTAAAATAACCCGATTAGACGAGCTACCTCCAGACCAGGAGTTTATAGCGTTTATAAAAGAAGCCATGGCTTTGAACGAGAACGGTGTAAAGATAAAAAGGGAAAAATCTGTAGATGAGAAACCTAAGATATTAGACACTCCGGATTATCTCCAGGATGCTCTAAACGGCAACCCAAAGGCCAAAGAGGTTTATGAAGCAAAGTCTAATTCTTTCCGTAAGGAATATATTATTTGGATAAGCGATGCCAAGACCGATGAAACCCGGCAAAAAAGAATAAATGAAGCGCTGGAATGGATAGCCGACGGGAAAGGCAGATTTTGGAAGCACAAAAAATAAATGTTGATGCCGCAGTGTAAACCAGGCCTTTTCTCTTCTAAGATAGTGCATTAAGGAAAATTTATCCTTAATTTACCATATCCAACAGTTGTGAAGAACCAGTTTTACTGAACACACCAATATGATCAAAACAATAAAGTTGATTTTTTCCTGTCTGCTCAGCCTTTTGTTATTACTATCATACAAACAGTCTGTTGCGATGGCAGATACAACAACCATAGTATCAGGCATAGCTAAATTAACTGGAAGGATTACCATTGCAAATGATGCAGACAAGAATAATATTTTTGTAAATGTTACTGTTCCACATCAAATTTCGGGAGAGTTTGTCAAATATCAAGCGCGAGTTGATCAATCAGGGAAATTCTCACTTAATATTGATGTGGAAACCAATATTTCACTAATTCGCTTTTCTACCAGTTTAAATCCACAAAAACCCCTCCTTGTTAGGTTAAAGAGCGGTGGGGTTACCCACCTTGATATTGCTTACAACTCAGAATTTAATATCGAAAATATCACTGTTAAACCCGGCATGAATCGAAATGATATGACCCGGCACATCGATCTTATGGGTAAAATGATTACCTATGTACCCAGCAGACCAATGGAGCCTCTATATAATAAGAGTATTGATCATTTTTTGAATTCTAGTAAAACGCTCCTATCAGAAATATTATTGGTAGTAAAAAATGATACCTTAATATCAAATGAATTAAAAGAAGAACTGTATAACGATTTTAGCCTGTTTTTTTACAAAGGAGCTGTATTTGATTACCACAATGCAATGATGGCCAATTACAGCAGAACCAATGGCGACAAAAACAAAAAGCCTGATATCCAGAAAATTGACAGATCGTATTATCGTTTTTTAGCTGATTTAAAGCTCGATAACCCAAAAAATCTGCAGGCTTTTACATTTCTCGAATTTCAAAAAAAGATGCTCCAAAATGAAATTTTAGCCATACCTCCGATAGATGAAATCGACATACCCACATGGCTAACTGCTGCAAAAACTATTTTATCAGGTTTGATCGGGTTTAATAACGGCACATATTACGATATTTTAGCTGCCAATGCTTATGGCGAACAGTTAACCGAAGAAGTAAGACCGCTAACTGCAAAACAAAAAGAAAACATCCTGAGTTATTGGGGAAATGGGGAAATTGCAAAAATATTACTCCATAAAAACCAACAGGTAACTGAATTAGATAAATTCAGATCACCGTTGGTTATTAATGATGTATCTTCAATTGCAGCTGATAAGATTATTGAAACCATTGTTTCCAAACATAAGGACAAAGTTATCCTGATCGACCTGTGGGCAACCTGGTGTGGCCCCTGCCTGGAAGCTATGCAACGTTTTAGACCTGCAAAAGCCGAATTTCATGGTAAAGATGTTGTATTTGTATACCTAACCAACCATTCATCGCCCCAAAAACTATGGCAGGAAAAAATTAAAGGAATAGGTAATGAACAGTATTACCTGGATGATAAGCAGTGGAAATATGTTATGAACCGGTTTGAGTTCGAATATATCCCATCTTATCTATTGTATAACAAAAAAGGCGAACTCACCACTAAATTTTCAGCCTTCCCCGAAAATGAAGTAATAAAATCAATGATTAACAAACTTTTGTCGCTTCCGCAATCAGATTAAAGTTTCTAGCCAAACTCTTCGATGTTCCGAAAAAACTATAAGCTATTTTTCCATTTATTCTGTAAACCAGTATGGAGCAAAGCGAAAATTGCCCCGAGCAAAATCCCTATTGCCGCCCCAACCAATACATCAGAAGGATAATGGACACCATTATAAATCCGGCTATACGAAACTAAAACCGCCCATACACCAACAATGATTTTTATGGTTTTATATTTTTTATCAAGGATCATGATCAGGAATATGCAAAGGGCAAATGCATTAGCTGCATGTGAGGAGGCAAAACCGTACATCCCTCCGGCTCCGGCCTTGCTCAGGTGGATCAGTGGCATAAGCTTAACTTCGTGCGATGGCCTGAGCCGTTGAACATGGTTTTTGATTATCCCAGAAGATACCTGATCTGCCGAGGCAATGAGCAATCCGATGATCAATAAAGTTAACCATACCTTTTTGCCGAAAGACCTGTAGAGCACATAAACAAGAATCAGATAAAAAGGTATCCAGAACAGTTTACTGCTTGCAGCGAGCATAATAGGATCGAAAAAAGCATTATGCCATCCATTCACCATTAAAAAAATATGTGAATCCTGCGGATACGAAGCGTTCAGTAAATCGCGGCCTGTGCCCGATACACAGAGCAATACAAGGAATACCAGTAAAACCGCGAGGGCAATAATTGTCTTAATTCTTTTATTTATTGTCATACAATATCATTTTCCTATTCTACTTCCTGCAAAATACCAAAGGCAGGCCAATAATAAACCTTAATCCTGAAGAAATCCTGAATTTAACATAGATCTGCTTCGGATTAGATAGGATTTAATACTTAGATAAGTGCAAAAAATATGGGCTATTCCCGCTTTTCGGTAATATCCCATAACAAAAGCAAAAGTAAAGATATTAATTACTGTTCGATGGCCTGAAGTGGTTTTCCGTTAAGGGTTACCGTTGCCTGTCGGGATATATGATATTCTGCTTTAGTGATCTGTGGATCAAAAAGCTCAAGACTTCCTCCCCCGGGAATTCCGAAAACAGCTGTTCCAAAAGTCCCCGAATTTAAAGAAAGGCGCGAATGTTTTTTTCCTTTCAGTCCGATAGATGCGCTAAGTTTACCAACGTAAAGGCTATCAAGAAAAACTGATGAAAAAGCACCAAGATCAACAGTCATCAAATCCTGTCTGAAACCACTAATGGTTACCTTTCCATACAACCTTCCTACCTGTTCTGCCGCCTCAGAACTGAAGTAAGGTTTTGCTCCGAAATGTTCTAAGTTGGGTAACACAATAATCATATCATCGTTATAAACCATAAAATCCGATTTCTTGGCAGCATCTGTAAGGTTAATTTTCAAAATTCCATTTTCGATACTCCAGCAAACTTTACCTTTAGCTCTTTCACTGAGGTAAATTCCATTTTTTTTACCCTGGCGTATCTGGCACTGGATATTATTAGAACAGTTAAGTTCAACCTTCGATGTATTGCCTATGGCATTGTAATCTAAACCATAAAATGGGTTTTTATAATCTCCGTTCCTATATGATGCCCTCAGATTGAAATTGTATGCGGTTAGCGAAATCAATATGATAGCTATTGCCGAAATAATCATAATTGTACTATTTTTCATATTATTTGGTCTTGTTAATATTTGTTTTGTATGTTTCGAACTTTTCGGCAATCTCCTCGATGCCGATATCCAATAGGTACATGCTCTTGAGAAGTTCGGGAAGATCCTGGCCCATGAAACGCTCTTTTCCAAAAGCCTTGATTTTTTCAATCGCATCAGTCAGAATAAAAAAACCGATCCCTCTCTTGTTCGAAATCACTTCCTTTGTCTGCAAAATATCGTAGGCCCTAACAACTGTATGGGGATTTACCTGAAGATCTGACGCAAGCTCCCTAACAGAAGGGATTTTATCACCGGGCAGCCATTTGCCCAGCATGATCTGTTCGGTTACAAAACTTGCAACCTGAGAATATATGGCTTCGTTTTCCCTAAATTCCATACAATTAAACCTGTTTCTCTTTTAATTTAAAATAGGTACCAGCCCATAATGAAACGCATACCAAAATAAGCGATACGAGTAAAATGTAATCACCTACCGTATTTCTTCTGATCATCCAGAAATTGCCATGTTCTGTAATCCCAACCGCCCCGAAAGGCACACCTTTATCAATGGTTATTCCGAATATCCAATGTAACAGAACCGGATTAAGCAGGCTGATAAGTAAAATAAAAACAAAGAAAAGAAACGCTGTTTTGATAAAATGCAATCTTTCGAAAAAAATCGCCCCAATAAAACATATCGCATGAAGAACAGCAAATTGAGGGAATACGATCCAGAATTTGTCATCTAACGAAAAAACGTTTACCATACTGTTTTTATCTAAAATACCGTTATTGGCAGTATGTACCACAATATAATCTACTGCGTAAAAACAGCCCACATAAACCAGTTGAAAAATAACAAAAGAGTAAAGCCATGCAACCAGGTATTTCTCAATATGCGATACCGGAAGGGTAAGTATAGGGATTGCTTTCTTTCTGCTACCCAGATCAGCAAAGATCATACTGCAGAATATAGTACCCGAAAAGAGCATTACGTTTAAAAAAATAATCCCTTGTTGAAAAACGCCAATGTGGCCATCACTCATGTAGGCTAAAAAGCTGAGTATTAATGTAAGAATTCCTACCAGTACGCCTGTAGACATTAGGTAGGTTTTATAATTTTCAGAACTGTGTTTTTTTAAAAGGCCGATAAACCGGCTTATGTTGAATATATCGTTCATATCTGTTTAGTTCAAATGTTGTAAAATCTGGTTATCGCCACTAATAATGGCATTAAAAAGCAGCTCCATATCAACCTTGCCGTATTGCTCGTTATTTTTGATACTGATTGTGTTTGTGCCGATCATGTTATTTTCGCAATAAAGTACGTTGCTTGGATCGGCTTTGCTTGCCGCGCTGAAAAACAATTTCTCCTCGATCGCTTCCAAAGGAAGATTAAGCACAATCTTTTTATTATGGAGTATAACAAGTGAATCGATCAGGCTATCAAGATCCCTAACCTGATGTGTTGAAATGATAATGCAACGCTCGTCTGTTAATGCCGAGGAGATCACTTTCCTGAACTGTACCTTTGACGGAATATCAAGGCCGTTGGTTGGTTCATCCATAATCAGAAGTGAAGTATTAGTAGCAAGGCCAAAAGAGATCATCATCTTTTTTTGCTGCCCAAAAGAAAGTCTGTTTAAGTTTTCACCCGGATCAACATCGAATTCGGATAGTACTTTATAAAAATATGGTTTGTCGAATTTTGGATAAAAATGCGACGTACGATCAACGAAGGTATTGGTACTGAGTGAAGGCATGTGTACTTCTTCAGGAATAAAGAAAAGTTCCTGAAGAAAAGAAGGCTCCCTTTTACACGCAATTTTCCCGTTAACCGTACATTTTCCTTCGAAAGGAAAGGCAAGGCCAGAAATGTTTTTGAGCAGGGTTGATTTTCCTGCGCCATTTTTTCCAAGCAGGCCATAGATATGGCCTTTTTCCAAGCTAAGATTTAACTTTTTTAGCAGGATGTTTTTTTTGGAATATCCAAAACTAAGGTCGATGATCTCTATCATATTGAAAGCAGATTTAGTATATCACTGTATCACATATGTAACACAGTACAAAAGTAAATTTAAATTTCACATTTAAAAATATTTAGACAGTTTTTTATTAGTCTTTATCATATTTATTTTTTTACATTGAACTTCTATGTATATTTGAAAAAAATGTACTTATGCTATCAAAAGAATTAACTGCGGCATCTTCTATTCCCATTATACTTGCAACCCTTATAGAGGGAGAGAGCTATGGATATGAGATTATCAAAAAAATAAAGGAGGCCTCTAAAGGTAAAATCCTGTATTCAGACGGAACATTGTATCCGGTATTAAGGAAACTGGAAGACAGGGAACTTATCCTTTCTGAATGGCGGATTGCTGAAAATCAAAAAAGAAGGCGGTATTATACCATTACCGATAAAGGAATGATGCAGCTCAGGGAGGAGAAGCAGAGCTGGGAATTTATGAACGGACTTTTAAATACATTATGGACACCACTTACATCAGCATAAAAATACTCCAATGGCAGTCAGATTTAGATAAAACTTCTCTAACAGCAGACGACAGAGAAGAAATTACAGATCATTTGGAGGAAATAATATCAGAGCTTACAGGTTTTGGCCTTAGCGACGAAGAAGTATGGACAATAGCTACAAAACGTATCGGATCTATTTCCTCTATACAGGCCGAATTTGAAAAAGTCAATCCAGATATCACTTTCAGAAAAAATGGTTTATTGATGATTTATGGAGCGGTATTAGTACTTTTTCTGCAATCTGTTTTTATTGTAATACCGGCCTTCGTATTCAAAACACGCCATTTATCACCTGTAGGTACCTTTACTGGTTACGGTAATTTTTGGCCTTTGCTTTTTGATATCCTCATTTTTAGCCTGATCGGTATTATCCTTGCTTTTATTCTAAGAGGAAACATAATAACAAAATTACTAAGCAGTTATGTTCTGAGGTTGAATGTTTTATCAGCGATGATTTCGGCTGCCATTATAATTGCATCTGGATTTTTCATCATACAGCTTATCGACTTTGGTAAAATGGATATGCTCCATTTCATAGCTCCAAAATTTAAAACCTTAACGCAGTTTTTTTATCTTGGACTTATAACAGTGCTTGGTTACTTTCTTTTGATAGGAAACAGCCCGGGCATACGCACACTTTTATCTTTCAATAGAAAAATAAATTGGAAAAGCGCATTATTACTGGGTGCAGTTGCATGCTTAGCTATAATATTCAGTTACACTTATGGCATTCCTAATCTCCCTCTTTTTATTGGCTGTCCTTTATTCGGCATATTGGGATGGATGGTTAGCTTTTCGCAAAAGAGGGTTCTAAATCTATTCTGCATTCAATTTGGCCTCACGTTATTCTGGCTATCAGAACTAAATGGCTTTCATATGCGGATGTTCAGTATTAATCATTTCATAATGTTGTCCTTCTTGCTTATCGGGCTTTTTTATCAAAAGGCTTTCGGTTACTTAAGCCATTTATTAAAGACGGGACCGCTGATCAGATGATGTTTAAAAAAAATAAACTTCGCGAGTGGTTATTAAGCTTAAAGAAACATGAAGATGACAGCAATGCTGAAATGTCGTTTTTCGGCCATCTGGATGTTCTCCGTAAGCATTTAATCAGGGCAGCCCTGGCTATAGCCATCACTACGGCTTGGGCATTCTCTTATTATGATTTTATATTCGACAAAATCATCCTTGGCCCCAAAAAGGCCGATTTTTTGACCTACCGTACCATGTGCTGGATTGCTGAACGGTTTAAATTAGGTACAGATTATTGCCTTAAGGAGATTAACTTCAAGATCATCAATACCGAAATGGCCGGCCAGTTTAACCTTCAGCTCAATTCGTCGGTCATCATAGGAATTATACTCGGTTTCCCTTATCTTTTATTTGAAATATGGCTTTTCATCAAACCTGCACTACGTGTAAAAGAGAGAAAGGCGGCCAGCGGTTTTGTTTTTTACGCCAGTATATTATTTTTATCTGGTATTCTTTTTGGGTATTATATCATCGCTCCATATTCGATCCGTTTTTTGGTAGGTTTCCATGTGAGCGAAGTAATCGAAAACCAGATCACTATTGATTCTTATCTCTCATCAATTGTTACCCTTACCCTCGGAACAGGAATTATTTTCGAAATGCCTGTAATCGTTCTGATTTTTTCCGGATTGGGTTTATTAACACCAAAACTGATGCGTAGCTCAAGAAGATATGCGATTGTAATTATGCTGATTATTGCAGCTGTAGTAACCCCTACCCCTGATATACAAACCATGCTGATCGTATTCGTACCCCTAATGATCCTATACGAAATCAGTATCATGGTAGCGATACGCGTTGAACAAAAGACTATCAGAACCGTTCATGCCGGAATAAGATAATGATTTCACAAATTTAATCCCCTAACGGTCCAAAGCAATTGTATAGTTTCCCGCTAATTCTACTTAACCATCCGATGTAATTATTCCTTTACAATTAAAAATCGGTTTTAAAAACCGTGCTTCTTCAGTTTCGCAACAGAATCTCATGGGATATTTGCATGATATTACTTAATCTTTATCCATGCGGCACCTTTTAATTCTATTTATCCTTATTTTATCATTCAATAATTTATCTGCCCAAAGTAATCCAGGGAAAGCTAAAATCTCTGGAACAGTGCTTGATGCTGCTACCAAAGAACCGGTTGATTTTGCAACCATTACCATTTTTAAAACAGGCACAAAAACCGTTGTTAATGGCATCAGTACCGATGCTAAGGGGACCTTTACCGTATCCGGACTTCCGAACGGAATATATAAAGTTACCATTGATTTTATCGGTTATAAAGAAAAAATCTTCGATCCGGTAACCATCAACGCCACATCATCATCCATTGCATTGGGCACAATATTGTTGGTTTCTACCGTGGATCAGTTACAATCTGTTACCGTTACAGCTAAAACACCAATCATCGAAAACAAGATTGATAAAACTGTTTATAATACGGCCAACGATCTTACCGCACAGAATGGTGTTGCATTGGATGTACTGAAAAAGGTACCTATGGTAAGTGTTGATATCGACGGAAACGTTGAACTACAGGGCAGCCCGAGTGTACGCTTCCTGATCAATGGAAAACCTTCGGGCATTTTTGGAGCCAGCCTTGCGGATGCACTCCAGTCCATTCCGGCCAGCCAGATCAAAAGTGTTGAAGTAATTACAAGTCCGGGGGCGAAATACGATGCCAACGGAACCGGGGGCATTATCAATATTGTATTAAAAGACAACAAATTTCAGGGCATAAACGGCAGTATCAACGCATCTGCCGGAACAAGGCTCGAAAATGGGTCGGTAAACCTAAATGTAAAAAAAGGCAATTTCGGTGCAGGTATTTTTTTTAGTGGCAACAAACAGCTAAATACCATTACAAGGAGTTCGCTCAACCGCCTTTCGTATAATAGCACAAGAGATAGCATTAATAGTTTCTTTCAGGATGGTAGCAATCCCATTAGCAGGGCGGGCTACCAAACCGGCATTAACCTGAGCTGGAGCATTACCCCCAAAGATGAGCTTACAGCAACGCTGGGTTATAATCATTTTAACAACAATGGTACCGGCATTACCGATCAGCGCCAACAATATCTGCTGGCTGCATCAGGTAATTTATTATCAGATATCCGCAGCA
>NZ_DJDT01000304.1 GCF_002432345.1 Pedobacter sp. UBA5917 | reverse complement strand
TTTTCCTGCTGAACTTTAAATTGGCGTAATTAAAATTGGTATAACTTAATCCGTATCCGAAAGGGAAAAGCGGTTCGCCACTTAAATTATTGTAATCGTCGCCCCTACCGGTTGGCTTGTGGTTATAGACTAATGGTAGTTGGGCCTCATTTACAGGGTAGGTAATGGGTAGTTTTCCTGATGGATTTGCTTTACCTAATAATACATCGGCAACTGCACTACCGCCAGCCTCGCCCGGATACCATATATTTAAAATGGCATTTACCTGATTTAACCAGGGCTGCATGTTGATGGCGCTACCGCCAGTTAACAGTACAACAATGGGTTTACCTGTTTTGGAAAGTTCATCCAACAATAACTCCTGGTTACCCGGAAGGTTCAACATCGCCCGGTCCAGAAACTCCCCCTCCTTTATCCCCGCCACAACTACCACCACATCGTTATTTTTAGCCGCTTTTACCGCATCAGCTATTTCGGTTGAGGGCTTGAGATTATAATCCCAGATGAGTTTGATCCTGCCATTGCCTTTAGCCTCAAAAAACTCAATTTTAATGGCATATTCCTTATTTTTCTCAAAATGGAACGGAACTGTTTTAGTGCTGAAAGATTTCTTGTCCCAATTATCGATCAGCAATTGATTGTCGAGATATAATCGGTAACCGTCGTTTCCTTCCAATCCGATATTAAGATCGGTATTTTGTGGCACTTTAATATTTCCCTGCCAGCGTACCGAATAATCATCCAACTGAAGTTTTTCATCCGGCGGATATAAAGTCCAGCTGAAATTAATGATCTTATCCTGTTCTTTTTTAACCGGTGCTCCGCTGAAGATCAGTCCTTTATAATAATCTGCAGTTAATCCTGTTTTTTGATCTGATGAAAGAAACTGACTGTCAACAGGAACATAAGATTGAACCTCGCGACTGCTTCCTTTTAAATAATTGACTTCTGTCCCATTTGGCACAGCACTTTTCAAACCATCAATGATATCGATCTTTTTATTGCCGGTACCGCTATAACCGCCCAACCGGGCTTCAATGGCATCTTCGCCCAATACAAGGATACGTTTTGCATTTTTTAAGGGAAGGATATTGTTGTCATTTTTAAGGAAAACGAAGGATTTTAAAGCAGCTTCTTTAGCCAGCATATGGTTGCCCTGATCGCTTAGCATTTTTTCGGCAATGTTTTCGTCAACGTAGGGATGCTCAAATAAACCCAGTTCAAATTTTGCCCTCAATACCCTGGTCAGGGCATCGTCAATCCTTAGTTTTGGAATGCTGCCATCCAAAAATGCAGGCAGAAAAAGTTTGTAATGGTTATAATCGACCTGGAAAATCACATCCAAACCGGCGTTGATCGATTGCGCTGTCGCATCTTTATAATCTTTAGCGGTAAAATGTAAAACATTGGCACCACCTACGGCTCCGGCATCGGAAATAACGAAACCTTTAAATCCCCATTCGGTTTTTAATTTTGTAGTAAGTAACCATTTATTCGAAGTTGCGGGAGAACCAAAAACACTGTTGTAAGAAGTCATTAATGAGCGGATACCCACCTTTTCAACGCCATCTTTAAATGCCGGAAAATGGATTTCCTCTAAAAAGTGCTTATCCATTTGTATAGGATAACTGTCGCGGCCACCATCGCCTACATTGGCAATAAAATGTTTTGGGGTAACAATGATATTCTGCCTTTCAATAGCATTCATAAAAGCGTGGCCCATTACAGTGGTTAAATAAGGATCTTCGCCATAAGTTTCTTCCGTTCTGCCCCACCTTACATCGGTAGCCATATTGATTACCGGCGCCAAAAGATCCCGTAAACCGCGGGCCCTGGCTTCGTTGGCAATGGCTGTACCTACTTTGGCGATTAAGGTGGTATCAAAACTGGCAGCTAAGCCGATCGACTGTGGAAAAGCGGTTGCACCCTGTCTTACCAAACCATGCAAAGCTTCATCAAAAGGAATGATCGGAATGCCCAAACGGGTTTCGGTTACAAAATACTTTTGGATTTTATTGATCTTTTTAGCCAGCGAAAGTCCATCTTCAGTAGTATTGTAGGTTAACATTTGCTGCGCATTGCCACTGCCTTGTGCAGCTGCACTTACCTGCAGGCCAAAAATTCCGTGTTTAAACTGATCTTTGTTCTGTTCGGTAACATCACCGGGGATCATGAACAGCTGCCAGAATTTTTCTTCGGGCGTCATTCTCGATATCAGGTCTTTTACCCTTACCTCGATATTCAGTTTAGGATTTTTATAGGGCAATAATGTCTTTTTTACCTGTGCAAAAAGGCTGAAGGCGCAAAAAAGTGCCGGTAATAAACAGCTATAGGTTTTTAATTTAGGCATTACAGATTATTTTCGGGCGTAAAAGAAAAGCTCAAAGCTATTTTCTCATCTGTTTTAGGAAGATCGAAATGTACTTTACCATCTTTTAGCGTCCATTTTACTTTTTGGTTATTGCTTAAAAGCGTAATCGGCGTTCCTTTTTTGGGAATACTTCCCTGCCATACAATTTCTTTAACCGGATTTTGGTTTAACAAACTGATGCCATAAATCGTCTTTCCATCTTTACTCTGCGTGAACCAGTTTTGCCCATCATGATAGTTTTTGGTTATCCTGGTTCCGTATATGGCTGCACCGTTTTTACTGGTCCACTTGCCGATTTCTTCTAGTTTTTGGGTTACGTCATCGGGTAATGTTCCATCTGCTTTCGGACCAACGCCCAAAAGTAAACTTCCGCCTTTGGCCACAATTTCGACAAGTTTATGCACCACTTCGCCAGCTGATTTATACTGATCGTTTGGTACGAAACCCCAGGCGCCACCTAAGGTCATACAGCTTTCCCATGGATAATCCAATTGTTTTTCGGGTATTTTCTGTTCAGGTGTTTGATAGTTTTCGAACTGGCCATGCACCGTTCTATCCACCATAATTAAACCGGGCTGCGCTTTTCGGGCCATGGTTGCAATTTTGGGCATATCAATATCCTGGCTCCATTCGGGTATGGGTGCTCCCCACGAAAGTACTTCCTGGTTTACACTGGCCAATGGACGTACCCAACCGCCATCCAGCCACAAAATATCGATACTGCCGTAATTAGTCATCAGCTCATTAATCTGGCTCTGCGTATAGTTTTTAAACCTATTCCAGCGCCATGGGTATTTCCTGATGTCGTAATTATTGTTCCGGTTTGCCGTGGCATATTTATCCCACCAATAATACTGCGAATGCCAATCGGGTTTAGAAAAATAAGCCCCGATCATGAAGTTTTCTTTTCTGAAAGCATCGAAAACATATTTGGCCACATCTTTTCGGGCATTGGTCGAAAATGGGCCTTTTGCAATACTGAAATCTGATTGTTTGGTATCGAACATGGCAAAACCATCGTGGTGTTTGGTGGTAAATACCAAATATTTCATGCCTGCATCTTTACCGGCTTTTGCCCATTGCCCGGGATTAAAATTGGTTGGGTTAAATTTTTCGTTTAAACCCCAGTACCATTTTTTATAATCGTCGTATTTGATGGTGCTATCCCTTTCGATCCAATCTTCTGAACAGATAGACCATGATTCGATAATACCCGGAACGGCATAAAGCCCCCAATGGATAATCATACCGAACTTTTTATCCTGCCAGGTATCAAGCTTTTGTTTAACCAATGCATCGGCAGGCCATTCGTATGCAGTAGATTCTTTTAGAATGTCGTTACGCTGGGCATGCGCAGCAGATACGGAAACACATAGCAATAAAGCAAAACACTTTGAGTAGATGTTTTTCATTTGTTTTTGTTTTATCATGATGAAACGACCCTGATCTAATTTAGATCAGAACAATTTTTACTCCGGCATTAATCGAACAAGCTGTTTTCGACCATTAAACTTGCCGCAGCCAGTAATTCGGCTTCATCAGTTAGGGTTGATAATTTTATAGTGGTTAGATCGGCAATCCTTGGGATACAGAATTCGTTGATGGCCTGCTGAATAGCCGGTAACAACATTTTACCCGCTTTGGCTCCTCTTCCGCTCAACACGATACACTCTGGATTTAAAATATGCATCAATGTTGATAACCCTTTACCCAGCTGAAAAGCTGCTTTGGATAAAATAGAAATAGCCAGGGGATCTTGAGCCACAACGGCATCCAAAAAATGATCGCGGGTTTGTTTACTCTTATCCTTAAACAACTCCACCATGCTCGTTTCTGCACCTTCTGCAATCGCCTTTTCTGCCTTTTGAGTCATAACAACCAAAGAAGTATCTACTTCTAAACACCCTCTTTTTCCGCAGGAACATAAGTTATTGGTATTGGATAATGGGATATGGCTAAATTCGCCGGCATACCCCTTACTTCCGCGGTATAACTGGCCATTAACAATCATTCCCAACCCTGTTCCCCACCCGATGTTTACCACCATTACATCTTTCAGGTTCATGGCTTTACCAAAATTCAATTCTGCTAGGGCAATTAAACTCGAGTCGTTATCAAAACTAACAGGAAGTGCTGTATGCTCAGAAAGGTAATCTCGGAGTGTGGAACCATCTTTTACAAAAAGATAAGAAGAATTTATGCCCTGTTCTGCGTTAACAAATCCCGGCATCCCAATCCCTATCCCAATAATATCTTTTAAATCGAGTTTAGATTTTTTTATGCTGGCCTTTATAAATTTTATTAGAAGATCCACATCATCAGGAGATTGCGACATCTCGAGTTCGAGATATTGTATTGGTAATACTACTTTACGTGAAAGATCGTAAATGGTTAAGCGGGTAATCAACTGATCCATAGCTACTGCTATGATATATTTATTATGATCAGGATTAAGCAGGTACATCGATGCCCTTCTGCCTCCCGTTGATGGGGCCAGCCCCTGCTCGGTGATATAACCCTCGTTAATTAAATTATTTACAACAGAAGTAACCAATGGCAGGCTTTTTTTGGTTAGCTTGCTTAAATCAGTTAAGGAAAGTGATTTTTTATAATAAAGGAATTTAATAATGTCAGCCCTAAGCCGCTGATTCTTCTCAATAATAACCGACATGAATTATGGTTTTAAACAAACTTAATAAAAAAATTTAAAACTTTCTGATTCTTTTTAATATTTTTAAAAAGATCATATTGATATTCAAATCATCATTCAGGATCTAAAATTTTGTTCTCATCACCCTCTTCGTATTTTAAAAATACCAGGAGCATGGTTAGCATTTCATCGGTCGATTTCATATCATTTGCTGAAAACACCATTTTTGGTGGATTATTGGGATTATTAGGGTTGTTTTTTGTGTTATCGTAAGTACCTTCTATTGTGAGAACAGAACCCTTAGGTACTTTGATCAGCTTTTTGAAACGGTAAATTTCCTGCCATCTAAAATCCCACGAAGGGATAGATATTAATTTAATCGTATCTCCAGCTGCTGTAACAGCATAAGATTTAAAATCCTTGCCCAAAAGATGCATATGCGGCCAGATGTAGAGCAACGACTGATCCTGTGGGGTTAAAATTTTGAGGTTAAACTTTTTTACAGAATCTGCCTGGATCATAAAGTAAGGATCTATTGAACTTTCGCCTACCCCACCAGAGCCCAAACTCACCACATCTACTACCCGCTTAATTGGCTTATCTTTGAAAAAGAAATTAATGCCCGAAATATCTTCCTCGTTTTTTGCTACAGGTGCATAGTGAATGGTGAGCAAAACAACTCCACGCTTGGGCATCACCCATCCTAAATCGGCCGGATATGATTCAAAAGATGTACCGGGAATCCATCCCCCATAGTAGGTCATTTCTTTTTTAAATGGCAGGTACTGATCGTAATTTGTCCTCGAATCGTCTGTTAAGTTTACAAAATCGGCTGCCTGGTTAATATCTATATTATCGGGTACAGGGTGTATGGCAAAATTAGCATGATGGATTACTTTTTTATTAGAAGAAATAAATTCTATGGCAGCTACGTTTTTAGCAGAAACCATTTCGAAAGGAATTTTAAAAACGATAAAACGTTCCTCGTTATCTCCTTTTACCTGAAATGGCTTGTTAACTTTTAGGGTTAGATCAGGCTTTCTACCATATTGTGTTCCCGAAATAAATTGATCTTCTGGTACAACATTTCTTTTTACATTACCTTCTGGTGCTTTATCATCAATCCAATTGATAATGGTCTTTTTTTCCTGTTCAGTTAAAGAGCGGTCGTTGGCAAATGTACGGTAGTGGTTATCGGGTTTCCATGGCGGCATAAACCCTGACGACACTACATCTTTTATAAAAGACGTTCTTTTAGCAACATCAGCATAGGTTAACAACGAAAATGGACCTGCCTCGCCCGGACGGTGGCAAGGCGCACATTTACTCCTGATTATTGGCGCAATATGTTCGTAATAAGTGATTTTTTGGGCATGGGCATTTTCAACAAAAAAGCATAACGCCAAGATAATAATGGTTTTATTAAACATATTAAAGATCGTTAATGAGGCAACCAACAGGAGCTGTTTCCGTGTACTTATAGCTTGTTTCATTTATCTGATCAAGTGCATCATCTAAATAATGTTCGGTAATCACCTTTCTTTTTACTCCAAGGTTTGCCTGCCAATTATCAATCAGCCCCCTGTATCTCACATTTCCTTTTTGATCAACCACAACAGTTTCTGGTGTAACTTTGGCTTTTAAAATCTTTGTTAAAGTCTTTTTCTGATCCAAATAAATCTCAAAATCAGCCTTATAATCAACGGCAAACTGCTTTATATCTTTTAAAGTATAACTTTTACCCGGCACAATTCCAACAATGCTTACCTGAGGATATTTCTTACATAATTCGTTTAGGATGAGCATATAATTTTTGCAGAGCGGGCATTCGGGAGACAGAAATACAAATGCGGTATTCTTTTTTATTCCAACCGCTGTTTTACCTGTTACATTAATAACATTGCTCGCTCTTATCTGTTCCCAAAGTAAACTGTTAGGTAAAGCGCCCTGCGCAAATGCATGGGTTAAGGAGAAAATAAAACCGAATATCAGGGATATAATTAACTTCATAATACAAAAAGAACTCCTAAATTAAATTAGGAGTTCTGTAATTTATATAAAAATATTTTATTTTTTGTCCCACCAAACTCTTCCGTTGATATCGCTTGGTCCCTGACCGAAATCAGCATCAGCCTGCATTACTTTGTAGGCGTCAACGATATTCTGATAGTTTAAATTGGTTGGGGCTGGAAATGGCAAACTAGCTCTTCTCGGTATATTCTGTTCGGTTCCGCTTGCTATAATTTTCTCTAATTTTAGCACTGAAGTTGAGTTAGGCATGCCCGTTCTTTTATATATTGCCCAAGCCTCGTTAGGTTGTTTAAAAAAGTTTAAATAAGCCTGCCCGATAATTTGGTCTAACCCTTTTGCAGGATCGTACTTAATATCTGCTTTAGCCATATATGCCGTAATTTCGGCCGGATTTAGTGCTACATAACTCAAAGCGCCACTTCTATCAACAATTTGAGCTTTATTTGCCAGGTCATCATAAAAAGATATTGATGCAGCTACTCCTTTGTTATACCAATCTTCAGCAGATTCAACAGTCACATTCCGTGCAGCCAACTCAGCTCTCATAAAACAAACATCAGCATAAGTAATCAATGGAAAAGCATTCATACCTTTTCCTCCATTTTCTCCGGCAGCAAATAGCCGCGGTTGAAGGAATGATAAAGAATCCATTGTTTGCGTTACTGTTTGGCCAACACTGTTTACAACTGAAATACTGATGTTATTAAAGAAATTTGCAAACGCCGGACTTGCTGATACATCAGGGCTTGATGGAACGCCATAAAATCTTCTGGTATCAAAAACAGCATTCGCAGCTATCTTGTTCTGTGCTTTGGCAAGATCGAAGTTTGTTTGGCTGAATAAATTTTCCTGGTAAAAGAACCTGATCCGTGGATCTGAATTGTTATACATAAAATCTACCACCTGCTTTGGAGCCCTTAAACCGTTAGCAGACCAATCGCCCCCATCTGCATAAGTTGCATTGGCTTTAAAAACCCAGCTATCGGCGGCACTGTTAATTAAACCACCAGGTGCGGCAAGAATTTCTAAAACTTTGGTTTTCATTTTAGCGGCATCTCTTTTCATCAATCTCATAGCCATACGTAAGCGTGTAGAATTGGCTACTTTAATCCATTTGTCAACAGCTCCCTGATAAAATAGATCATTTGTACCAAACGAAGTTTGTGCAGCAGATTGCGGCGTATTCAGTACCGTTACTGAATTTTTAAGCTGGGCATCCAATAAATCAAACAATGCCTCCTGGGTACTGTACTTTGGAGTTTCTGTACCGCCATATCTAAGCATAAAAGCTTCTGCATACGGAATACTTCCGGTTACATCAGATACATAAAATGCATAGTATGCTTTAATGATACGTGCAATTTCGGTTTGATAAACTCTTTTTGCCTGCTCATCAGCCGGTAATTTCTTAATCAGTTGTTCTACATCTGTTAAGTTACCACCAACTTTAGGATAAAAATTGTTATATCTAACGTTCCTGAAATTAGCCGCATCGGATATAAAAGTAACACTATTACCATTTAAAGGCGTACTCATCTGCATCCATGGCATAATGGCCCTGAAATTATCATAGTACCACTCAAACCGATCACCATGCATATCTATGATAGAATTCATGAACTGCTGCTCTGGTGTAATAATATCAATCAATGCCGGGTTTGTATTCAGTTCTACAAACTGGTCTTTTTTACATGATGTTATGGTGATCCCTGCTAATGCGATTAGCAAAAGGGCTATCTTATTTGTCTTTTTCATTCTTTAATTTCTTTAACTGTAAATTACTATAAGGCTGCTCTTAATGAGAAAGCAAATGTGCGCACATAAGGCATACCGCCATATTCGGCGAAAGAGCCAGCACTATTGCTAAATAAACCTTCAGGATTTAAATGATCAGGCAAACTGTTGTAGATATACATTAAGTTCCTTGCTGTAACACTTAAATTAACCTGTTTGAAATTAATTTTATCGGTAAACTTTTTCGGCAGAGTATAGCCTAACGAAACTTCTCTTAACGCAACCCAGCTATTTTCGAAGGTTGAGTATTCTCTGATACCGGTAGACCATTGCGTTAAACGGGCATAATGTATACGGGCACTAACCGGCTGTATTAGCCCTTTATCAACTGCCTGCTGGAAGGTTAAGCCACCAACATTAACATTATTCAATAAAGTTCCTTTAGCAAATACACCATCAGGTATAATACCATCATTGGCGATAACATTTCCTTGAGCATCTTTTCTTGGTAAACCTCCAAAATCAGCCGAACGACCAAACAGGGTACTTTCGAATGCCCCAAAGTTGGTTCCATACTGATGGGTACCAGAAGCCAGTAATCCGCCAACTTTAGCGTCGATCTGGAAACCTAAGTTAAAATTCTTGTAACGGATATTATTAATCGAACTTCCGTTAAATTTCTCCATCATACTGCCCAGGTTTTTATTACCTTGCCCTGCATCGCTACTTCTGAAATAACTACCATTGGCTTTTAATAGTTTCTTGCCATTGTTGGGATCATCAATATTGTTGCCCTGTGCATCAGTAGCCTGATAAGTAGCATAACCATAACCGGTAACAATACTACCGTATTCCTGACCAGCAACTGCAACCGAGGTCATATCTGCACCAAAGGCATAACCTAATGTATATGAATCTACCCCAGGGGCAAGAGAGATAATTTTGTTTCTGTTTCTGGCAAAGTTGATGGTAGTAGTCCACTCAAGGTCCTTGGTTTTAACCGGTACTCCCGTTAACAAAATCTCAATACCTTTATTCTGTATATTACCGGCACTAAATACTTTCTTCTGAACACCTGATTCAGCAGGCATCTGCAATGAAAGTATCTGTTGGGTTGAGTTCTTTTTATAGAATGAAAAATCAACACCTAAACGATCATTAAAAAACCTTAATTCGGTACCCAATTCGAATTCTTTTGTTAACTCGTTTCTAAGGTTCTGATTTCCCAATGTATATTCAGAATAACCATACCTCGGCATCTGTTTTCCATTCTCATCAGTATAGGTTCCTAAAAACTTATACTTTCCTGTACTTGTAACATAAGGACTGGTACCTAAACCGGTGTAACCAAAGTTGGCCCTTAACTTACCGTAAGAAAGAAAATCAAAAGCAGTTTTACCCTTTAACGATTCAGAGAATACATAAGCTAAACCAACAGAAGGGTAAGCATAACTATAATCTCCGCTTCCATTTGGATAAGTTAATGTTGATGACCAATCGTTTCTTACACTAAAATTTAAGGTAAGCATATTTTTATAGGTCAAATCGCCGTACGCATATACCGCATCTGTTCTTTGACTACCGTCTAAACTTGTTTCAGTAATCGGATTATTTACAGAGTTACCGATAAAGAATTTTCCCGGATCTTTTAAACCACCATCAGTTCTGGTTTTGGTGTAGTTATTTCCAAAATCTTTAGATGTTTCGGCACCAATACTCATGTTAAAATCAAAATATTGACCAAATTTCCTGTTACCGTTTAATAAAAACTGAAATCTGGTGCTTTTCTGGTTTGATTGGGTTAATGAATATTCACCTCCCGAAAAACCAACGCCATCGCCTATATTTTTTGTTTCACCGTTTACGTTAACCTGGTTCAAAGTTCCCCTAACCAATGCGTTTAACCATGGAGTGATGTTAGCTTTAACATCTAAATTACCCCTGAAAACATTTTCGCGCTGCCTAACATTCTTCTCTTTAATACCGAACCACAAACTCGACAAACCGTAAGGATCATCATTACCTGATAATCGACCACCCCTTACCTGATCCAGATAATGATCTTTCCAATAATTGGTATCATAGCTTCTTGGATTAGCATATACAAGTGCAAACAAAGGGTTGTTGTTATTCGACTGGTTAACTGGATTAAAACTGTTGCTAATGGTATAGTTAACACCAGCATTAATTTCAAAGATTTTACCGAATTTATGAGACCCCCTGAAATCAAGTGCATCACGATCGAATTTATTATTAGGAAGAATACCTGTGCTGTATAGTTTTGAATAAGATAACCTGAATGTTCCATTTTCATCTCCGCCCTGAAATGCCAAATTTGAATTGCTATAATTACCCAATTTATAAGCATCCAATAAATTATTAGGCTGTGCATTCCAATTGATCATTCTGCCATCTATATCCTTCACCAGGCTTCCATCGAAACGGGGACCAAAGCTCCAAAAAAAGTTTGCTGCATCTACTACCGGTGTACCCGAAGCATCCTTTGTGAAAGTTGGATTAATACCGGCACCAAATTCGTTCTGTAAATCCATTGTCCTGTAAGCCTCTTCAATAGTTTGGGTATGAGAGAATGAAATACCCAAGCCCTGACCACCTTTACCTTTTTTGGAAGTGATTAAGAGTACTCCATTTTGGGCTCTCGAACCATAAAGAGAGCTTGCTGCAGCACCTTTTAAAACGGTGATACTCTCATAATCATCGGCATTTAAGTTTTTCATGATATTACCAAAATCCTGCGGACTGTTACCATAAGAATCTGCACCTGTAACACCTGGCTGGATAAGAACTCCATCAATTACCACCAAAGGTTGTGTATTAGGGCTTAAAGATGAATTACCCCTAATCCTGATCCTTGAAGAGGATTGAGGACCACCAGATCCCTGATTGATCATAACACCCGCAACTTTACCTTGCAGGGCATTTACGATGTTCTGTTCATTTGCACGAACAAGATCCTCTCCTTTAACTTCCTGAATAGAATAGCTGAGCTTTCGGGCCTGTTGTTTAACTCCAAAACCAGTGGTTACTGTAACTTCTTCCAATGATTTGGAATCTTCTTTTAATGAAATATTGAAATTTTTGTTGTCTCCAACCGCTATTTCCTGGCGTAAAAAGCCTACAGCAGAAAAAACAAGTGTTTCATTACTTGCTGCGCTGATGCTAAATTTACCATTCCCGTCTGTTTGTGTTGTTTTTTGGGTTCCTTTAACAGAAACGTTAACCCCGGGCATTGGCCCCGACGAATCTTTTACTGTTCCTGTAATTATAGTTTGTGCATGAGCTACAATTGCCATTAGTGTAAGCAAAAGTAAACTCAAACCTTTAAAGTACATTTTCTTCATGTCCTATTTTATTAGTTTTAAATAATTTGATTAGTTGATTAATGTTTGGTACGCAGATCTCTATTTATGCCATAATTTTCGGTTTAGTTTACAATTGAATATTGAAATAGGAGATGATTTTATAGGGTGATTGGTTTATTTAAAAAATATCAGATGAGATAAAGGGATAATTTCGTATGAAAGAATAGATTTCTTTAAAGCCGAATTGATACAATAAGCCCCAGTAAGTGAAATTATTAGGTATCATAGTTTATTAGTTTGATTAGGTTTTAAAACAAACTTAATAAAAAAATATAAAACAAACCAAATCTTTTTAATTTTTTTAAAAAGGTGTTTTTCGCACAAAAAAAGGCCTGCGTAATGCAAGCCTTCGTAAATAATATTTTTATGTGGATTAATGTATGCCCATAAACAACCTGCTCCACCGTATTTTATGTAGGAAAGAAGCAGTACTATCCCAGCTCATCCAAACAAATAAAGCTTTACCCACAATATGGTCTTCCGGTACAAAGCCCCAATAGCGCGAATCGGCAGAGTTATGACGGTTATCGCCCATCATCCAATAATAATCCATTTTAAAAGTATAGGTTGTGGCCACTTTATCATTAATGTACCAAACACCTGCTTTTTGTTCAACTTTATTTCCTTCGTAAGTTCTGATTGCCCTGTAATAAAGCGGCATAGTAACACTATCGATTTTAACCGTCCATCCTTTTGAAGGGATTTTAATAGGCCCGAAGTTATCCCTGTTCCATACCCTGTTCGGATCGTTAGGGAAAACACCTCCAGGTACCGCCCCTGGTGCATCCGGACTTAAGGCTACCGATTTAACAAAATCTAAAGTTTTTAACTTTTCTGCAATTTCTGGCGAAGCATCTACAATATAGGTATTTGCAGCAACGGCCGGCGAACTGCCCAGGTTCAGGTTAAATTCATCAAGGGCAGCATAATTAAATTCCATGGTTTTAAACTCGATGCGGTAAGGCATCATCCCTGTATTTTTTAGGGGTTCGTTTTTACCGTTTACATTGGCAATACCATTGCTCATCGAAATTACATCACCCGGGATACCGATACAGCGTTTAATAAAGTTTTCGCGTTTATCAACCGGACGGTCTACAATGGTAAAGGTACTTCTTACCTGCTGGCGCCCCAAACTACGCTCTAAGGCATAATAACTTTCTGCCTGGTTTTCTACCGCAACAGTATCCCCTTCAGGGAAGTTGAACACCACTACATCATTTCTTTTGATTTTGGATAAACCCGGTAAACGGTGATATTTCCACTGTACGCCATCCCAATAAGCTTTTGTTGAAGTTGTTAAGGGCATGGTGTGGTGTGCAAAGGGAAAAGCAACAGGCGTCATCGGGATACGTGCACCATAGTTAACCTTGCTTACAAAAAGAAAATCGCCGATCAATAACGATCTTTCCATCGAACCAGATGGAATGGTATACGCCTCTATAAAGAAAACGCGGATAATGGTTGCGGCAACAACTGCGAAAACAATCGCATCTACCCATTCGCGGGTTTTAGACTTTTTCTTTTTGGTGGCATCCTTTTTTCTCTGCCAGAATTTGTAATTCATATATCTTAATTTTGGTCCGCGATCAATTTAATCGGTTACCCCTTCGGTTTTTATTGTTTAAGTTGGTTAACCGGTTAATTGTATAAATCGGTTAACTGCAAACTATTTTCTATTCAAATATATCAGTAATGCTGAAAAATCCTTTTTTATCTTTCAACCATTCTGCTGCCACAACTGCACCTAAAGCAAAACCTGCCCTGTTGTGTGCGGTGTGTTTAATTTCAATTTCATCTACCTCGCTGCTGTAGATCACGGTATGTGTACCCGGGATATTTTCGATCCTGTGCGATTCGATCAACAACTGTTCGGCTTTTGGAAACAACTCAACATCGGTTCCAACCACTTCGTTTAACCATTCATTTTTTCTTTCCAGGTTATCTACAATACCTTCGGCAAGCGTAATTGCTGTACCACTTGGCGCATCGAGCTTTTGGGTATGGTGTATTTCCTCTACCTGAACCTCGTAAGCCGGGTAATTATTCATCAGTTTGGCCAACGTTTGGTTTAACTTGAAGAATAAATTAACACCGATACTGAAGTTAGACCCATAAAGCAGCGTATTGTTACTATTGTTGCAATCGTCTTTAACTTCCTGCAGTTTGCCGTACCAGCCGGTGGTACCTACTACAACCGGAACATTGGCATCGAAACAGGCATCGATATTCTTCAGCACCGAATCCGGTGTACTGAAATCGATCGCTACATCTGCCGATTTTAAATTTTGCCTGGTTAAATCTTCCTGATTATCGATTGTTATTTTTAAAACGATTTCGTGACCGCGTTCAAGTGCAAATTTTTCGATAATCTGCCCCATTTTGCCATAACCTAAAAGCGCAATTTTCATTTTTTTATATTTATTTTCTTTTTGTTATTGATTGATTGTGTACAATACACTTTTAATGCTTTAAAGGTAATAAAACGATTAAGATTTCATATTCATCGGGAGAAATCATTTACAAATCGTTACATTAAAAAGTAAGGGAGAGTTTTAGTGCCGGCGTTGCGTTGAAACCGTACATGGTATCTGAACCGATTACTGTGGGCATTACTTTAAAAGAAAGATTATCATCGATATTGAAAAAATGCAGCCTTGCAGCCACATAGGCATCGATAATGTTGGCAGCATAAAGTAAACCATAAGAAAAATATACAATCTGGGAATTCCTTTTGTATAAACTCTTTCCATCCAGAATACCCTGATTGGTGTACTGTTGTAAACCCGCATCAAGTTTTTTGCCCGGATTATCTTCACGGTATTGTGCCTCGGCCAAAAAACGTTTGTAATTTTTCCGACTGTCCATCAAGGATAAGGTAAGTGCGGTGGCACCACCATAAATGGCGGCAATTTTTCCGCCGGTATATAATTTCTGGAATACCTGGCTCTTGCCGGCCCTTGTACCATAACCATCGCTAAGCAGCTGTATATTATACAGCTGGCCCCAACCGGGTATAATCATCGATCTGAACACGGCTTTTCTGCCAGCAACTTTGCCCGGATTTACATATTTGGCCTTTAAAGAATCCTTTCTGGTTAAAGGCTTTTTGGCCGCTGTATCCAAAGGTTTTGCCAGTTTGATTTTCGGGGTATCATTGGTTTTTAATACCGTATCCTTAACCTGCGCCGAGGCAAGGTTTACAATAAAAAATGTAAATAGAGAAACCAGTATTAAAAGCTTAGTCCTCCGCATTACCAGTCTAATAATTCTAAAATCCTGTTTAGGTCGTCATCGCTCATAAAAGGAATTTCTATTGCCCCTTTACCGTTCTGGCTTACCTTTAACTTTACGCGTGTAGCAAATTTAGAGGCCAGATCGTCCTGTAATTTCTGGTACTGGAAAGAAACCGCTCTTTC
>NZ_DJDT01000300.1 GCF_002432345.1 Pedobacter sp. UBA5917 | reverse complement strand
AAACGGCGGGTATCTAAATACCACCAAAGTTCGTCCTGTGGAATGTTTAAATCTTCCATACGTTTCGTTAAACGGTCTAAACGCTCCTCGCGTTGCGATCCACCGATCATTTCGCCAATGCCCGGGAATAAGATATCCATTGCGGCAACAGTTTGTCTGCCCTCTGCATCCGGCTCATTCTGGCGCATGTAGAACGATTTTATATCTGCAGGGTAATCTGTTAAAATTACCGGTTTTTTAAAGTGTTTTTCTACCAGGTAACGTTCGTGTTCGCTCTGTAAATCAGCTCCCCACTCGTCAATCAGGTATTTGAACTGTTTCTTTTGGTTCGGTTTAGAAGACCTTAAAATCCTGATCGCTTCTGTATAGGTTAAACGTTCAAAATCGTTTGATAAACAGAAATCAAGTTTTTCCAATAAACCAAATTCGCTGCGCTCGTTCTGTGGCTTTTGTTTATCTTCTTCCGCTAAACGGCTGTTTAAAAATTCAAGCTCCTCTTTGCAATTGTCTAAAGCATATTTAATAACATACTTCATCATATCTTCTGCAAGTTGCATGTTATCTTCTAAATCCGCAAAAGCAAATTCAGGTTCAATCATCCAGAATTCTGCCAGGTGACGCGTTGTATTCGAGTTTTCGGCCCTGAAAGTTGGTCCGAAAGTGTAAATTTTACCGAAAGCCATTGCTGCCAATTCACCTTCCAGCTGACCAGATACCGTTAAGTTAGTGGCGCGGGCAAAGAAATCCTGTGAGAAATCTACTTTACCATCCTCAGTGCGTGGCGTATTGTCGAAATCTAAAGTGGTAACCTTAAACATTTCGCCGGCACCTTCTGCATCACTTGCAGTAATTACGGGCGTGTGCATATAAACAAAACCACGCTCGTTATAAAACTGGTGAATCGCGAATGCCAATGCATGACGCACTTTAAAAACGGCGTTAAATGTATTGGTACGGAAACGCAGGTGGGCAATTTCGCGTAAAAACTCTAAACTGTGTTTTTTAGGTTGTAAGGGGAATTTTTCAGGATCACTATCACCCAAAATTTCTACACTCGTAGCTTTAATCTCTACCGATTGACCTTTACCCAACGATTCGATCAATTTGCCCGTTGCAGAAATTGCCGCGCCGGTTGTTATTCTTTTTAACAGCTCATCAGGCAAATTATTAAAATCGATCACAACCTGGATATTGCCCATGCAAGATCCGTCATTTAAGGCAATAAACTGATTATTACGGAAAGTTCTTACCCATCCCATAACCGTTACTTCTGTGTCAAATGCTGTCGACTTTAATAAATCTTTAATTTGCTGTCTCTTAATCATATTGTTATTTGTAAAAGGCGCAAATTTAGAAAAAAAGTTTATCAGTTGGCAGTTTTCAGTACACAGTTTTCAGTTTTTTAAGCAAGTGGTGGATCTGAACTGTTAATTGCTAACTGCAAATTGACAACTATTACGGTAAATTCTTATCTTGAAAAAAAATATAATCTGAGTTCGATTCTTTTTTTGTTAAAAGGTCTTTTGCGGATATTTTAACTCACAATCGTCACCCTGAATTTATTTCAGGGTCTATCTAGCAGAAAAGATGCTGATCCCGAAGCTTAGTGACAGCATGACGATCGCGTTAGGAAAAGGAGTCAAAACGCACAAATATTAATCAAGCTCAGGCTTACAGATAAACCATTTTTAGCTTATCCATCTACCGCTGCCCCATGAATAAATTCGATATTGATAAACAGACACTAACCGATTTAAACATATTTGATGCTTACGGTTTGAATAAGAGTGTTTTTTCAGTATTCAATTTTACTTCTACTATTAAGGGTAATGATAAACTGATGGAGATGTTTAGGGCGCCTTCGACAGATATCGAAGTGATTAATGAGCGGCAGGAGCTGATTAAATACATTTCAAACTATTCTGGAGATTTATATCTGGACCGTACCAATATGGATTTTGTTGAAAGCTACCTGATGCAGAACTCTAAAATAAAATCGTACTCCAGGATTTCGGCATTGGCCAAATCTGTAAATTATTTCTTCTATCCTAATCAAGCCTATTATTTAAAGGAAAAAGGCGTAAGGGAAATTATTTTTCTGCTAAAGAAAATGAGCGAAATCTTTAGTACGCTGGATGGTGAAATTAAGCCCAGGTTGGTTAATGAATTTGATGACCTTGTAATCAGGTTGTTTAAGCAAAGTATGGTTAAGGAGATTACAGGCCGCGACGAAAGAAAAATTACCCTATTCGAGTTGGAGCAACTGGATTTTATATTTAGGGGAGCTGAGTTTCGTACGGTTAAATTACTCCTCGATCTGGTGTATCAGTTTGATGCTTATTTTTCGGTGGTTAAAGCATCGAGAAAATACAATTTAAACCTTCCTTATATGAGTGCTAAAAAACAGCATTTAAGGATTAGAGGTGTTTTTCATCCTTTTATAGAACATTCGGTTGCTAATGATATCGAATTTGGAGGTGGAAAAAATGTCTGTTTTCTTACCGGAAGCAATATGGCCGGAAAATCTACTTTTTTAAAATCGGTAGGCATTTCTATTTACCTGGCGCATTTAGGCTTTCCTGTTCCGGCAGCCTCCATGGAAACAGGTATCTGGCAGGGCCTGGTATCAACCATCAATCTGCCTGATAATTTAAACCAGGGTTACAGTCATTTTTATAATGAAGTATTAAGGGTAAAACATGTTGCTGAAAAGATTAAGGTATCTAAAAATATTTTTGTGATTTTTGATGAGCTTTTCCGCGGAACCAATGTAAAAGATGCATTTGATGGGTCTCTATCCGTAATTAGATCATTTTCTAAAATAGTAGATTGTTATTTTATGATTTCGACCCATATAGTTGAAGTTGCAGAAATTATCAAATCTGAACAAAACATGATGTTTAAATATCTTTTTACCAGAATGGAGGATGGCAGGCCGATATTTACCTATCAGCTTATGGATGGGATTACTGAAGAGCGGATAGGGATGTGGATTATTGAAAATGAGAAAATCAGCGAAATATTAAACAGCAGAGATCTGAATTAAATCCCCACTGTTATTTTTGGTTAATTGAACTGTTGACTACTATTAACTGAGAACTGAAAACTGCCTACTGTTGTTGTTGCTGCTGTTGCTGCATCGCCTCCATATATTCCTGATAGCTGTTTCTGTTTCTTGCAGTTGTGATCATTGCAGATGGCTTGCTATAATTTACTTCTTTAGGCTGGAAGTACGTTTCGTTGTCATTAAAATCGTCGTCGTTATAACCTACTGAAACATTTACTTCCATAACCTGTTCAAAACCACCTTTGTAAACACCTTTTACAGGCGAACAATCAGTAAAGTTTCTACCTACGGCCAGGCGTACATGGTTTTCGTTGGCAATACAGTTGTTTGTAGGGTCGAGGCCCAGCCAACCGTATTCGGGCAGGTAAGCCTCTGTCCAGGCGTGGGTAGCCCCTTCGCCCCGCATGCCATCTCTATTAGGGCAGATATAACCGCTAACATACCGTGCCGGAATGCCTGTTAAACGCAGCATGGCGGTGAGCACGTGCGCAAAATCCTGACAAACACCTGCCTTGAGCTTCAAAATCTCGTCAATAGTGGTATCAACGGCTGTTACCCCCTTAATGTATTCGAAATTATTAAAAACGTAGGCACAGTATTTTATGGCAGTTTGGTATGGGGTATCCTCATCGGTTTTTATCCCCAGAGCTGTTTCTTTTAACTGAGAAATTCCTTCAAAACCTTCCTGGCGGAGGTAATCGATATAGGGCACTTCATATTTAAGCACATTTAAACTGTTCCATTGCGCACTGCTGAACATATCATCCTGAGGGAGTGTTTTAGGAAAGGTTTCTACACATACTTTCGAGAAGATTTTAAGCTGGGTATGCGGCTCGTTTTGGGTGAAAGTACCTACCTCGTTGCCATAATAATCGATAAAAATCTCAATTTCCGGACTTCCGGAGATGTTCAGGTCGTGTTTAACCACTTTCTGGAAATCATCTTTAATCGGAAAAAGGATAATCTGGTTAGCGCTGTCGCGCACCGGCGATTCGTATTTATAATTGGTGATATGTTTAATTTTGAAAATTGGCATATTGGCTTTTGTTATTTTATGTGAAATCACAGATAAACACAGATGGAAAATTTGTAAAAATATCTGTGTTCATCTGTGCCTATCTGTGATTAAAAATCAGTTGGTTTATGAGTTTGCAAAATAATACTCGTTAAGCTGATTGCCAATACCGTAAAGCTCCGATCTGATCTCGGTAAGGTAACTATGCAATTCTTCCTCATTCATTTTATTTACAGAACTATAAGTAATCATACTTTTTAACCGGCCGATTTTAAATGATAGGTTATTATAATGTTCGATGTTGCTTTCGCTCTTTAACCGGTTAAAATACCTGTCTATATTATTCATGGCATAAAGTGCCGACCGTGGAAAATCGTTATTGAGCATAGCCAGTTCGATGATGTTTTTGGCATCAAAGCCTTGCCGGTAGGTTTTTAGGTACAGTTCGTAGCCGCCTAAGGATAACAACAGATGTTTCCAGTAAGAAATATCGGTCAGTAAATCCGGGTTGCTGCTGATCGAACTGAATTTAATATCGAGGATATCTACTGATTGTATGCTCCGCTCCAGGTGTTTGCCGATGTTCATAAAACTTCGGCTTTCGCCGCGTTCCATTACGCTATCGGCCGTTCCGTTGTACAGCATTACCTGTTTAATCAAAATATCCAGAGCGGTAATCGGATCATCTTTCTGTACATACCACAACAGTTTTTCATCTTTAACAGTGTGGTAATATTCGTTCAGGCATTGCCATAAATCTTTAGGTATGTGTTCCTGCACACTTCTTGCATTTTCGCGGGCCAGGGTAACGATATTTAATATCGAGTTTGGGTTTTCGCGGTTTAACAGGAGGTATTCGATCACCGCACGGCTATCGTGCTGGATATTCAATAATTCATTTTCATCATCGGAAGAGAAGATCCTGATCACAGG
>NZ_DJDT01000071.1 GCF_002432345.1 Pedobacter sp. UBA5917 | reverse complement strand
CTTCAGCAGGATCGTAATCGTGGTTGATGTTGGTTGTTTTAACTTCGAAATCTTCTAATGAAGAAAAGAAACCGGCTGTTGCATCAGCTATTGTTTCGTTGAATTTTCCACCGGAGTGTCCAAATTTTTGTCCCCCGTTGATGATGAATATTTTTGTCATTTCGTTTTTCTATTTTGATAAGACAAAATTAATCAGGCAATACCTATTATTAAAACAAGTTAATTCATAGCTTTGTATCAGAATTATAATAGTAAAGTTATGGTTAATTTAGAATGGTACAGAAGCTTTAAGGCGATTTATAAAACTGGCACTTTAACCGGTGCAGCCGAAAGTTTGTTTATTTCGCAACCCGGAGTGAGTTTACATTTAAGTTCGTTAGAAAGTTATGTAGGTTATAAACTCTTCGAACGTACGGGCCGGAAAATGATCCCTACCGAAAAAGGAAAAGTACTGTATAATTTTATATTAGAGCCGCTTGCAAAACTCGAAGATGCCGAAAAACATTTTCAAAAAAGTACGGAGAAACATACGCCAACCATTAGTGTGGGCATGTGTTTCGAAACCTTTCAGATCACTTTGGAGCAATATATATCTACCCTTCCATTTAATGTAATTATCCGTTTTGGCGAATATCCCGAAATGCTCGATCAACTGGACAAAGGGATTTTGGACCTGATTATTACCCCGCAAAAGGGGAATTCGCCCAATATAGAACATGAGGCATTTTCATCTGAAACCATTGTATTGGTAGGTGGAATAGAAACCGATGGACAGGTTTTCACCTCGCTGGCCAAAAAAAATGATTTAACCGCTATGGAAGAATGGTTGAAACAGCAGAAATGGTACGGCACAGCAGGTGATATGGAGCATTTATTACGCTTTTGGCAACTTAATTTTGGGAAACGGGCCGATTTTAGGCCAAATTATATCGTTCCGAACCTCAACTCCATCGTACGCTGCCTGTCGGGTGGAAAGGGTTTGGCCATTATCCCCGATTTTCTTTGCAAAAAAGAGGTAGAAGAAGAAAAAATTAAAGTAATTTGGGAAGGTAGCACTCCGCTAAAAAACACCTTATATTTTGGCTGTAGAAAAAACACACAGTACGCTACTGAAATTCATGTAATTAAAAACCTTTTTAAGGAGGTTATGGTTAGTATATAGTCTACATCCGACGCTTGTATATGTGCCATAAATTATTTTGAAAATCAGGTAGAATATTTATTTTAGATTATCCCATAAAGTCCCATAATGAGTCAGTCCATTCATCTTTTAAGCAACGATCAATTATTAGAAGTTTTTAATTTAACCCATACTGCCACAGCGGTACATGTTGGGGAAACGGCTATAATACAGGCTGCAAACGATGCCATGTTAAGAATCTGGGGCAAGGATAGGCGTGTGATCGGTAAATCGCTTGAAGATGCCCTTCCCGAGTTAAAAGGTCAGCCATTTATCGAAATGTTCAGAAAGGTGTGGCTGGAAGGGCTGGTAATTTCAGGAAAAGATACAGCGGCAGACCTCGAAATCGATGGTAAAATACAGACCTTCTATTTTGATTTTGAGTACCGTGCAGTAAAAGATCATGAAGGAAAAACCATCTGTATTTTACACACCGCAATTGATGTAAGTGAGCGCGTGCTAAGGCAGGAAGCGGTAGAAAGGGAACGGGAAAAGGCAGAAGCTTTGGAACGCGAACAGGCTTTAAACGAGGAATTGGCTGCCACAGTGGAGGAACTTGCTGCAACCAACGAAGAGCTTGTTGCCACAAACGAAGAACTACAGGAAACGCAGGAAAGGCTGCATGTTTTAAATAACGAATTGGAATTACGCGTTTTAGAACGTTTTAACCAACTTTCGGAAAGCGAAAAACGCTTTAAAACCATGGCCGAGGGCACCGATATTTTTATCGGCGTTGGTGATGAAAATGGAAATGCAGTTTATTTTAATAAATCATGGACGGATTTAACAGGTAAATCAATCGAAAACTTATTGGCTTTTGGTTGGGCCGACCTGATCCATCCGGAAGACCGTGATAAATACCTCAATATCTACCTGGATGCCTTTGATGCAAAAACTGCATTTACGGGTGAGTTAAGGATACTCGATAAAAATGATCAATACCGTTGGTTATTGGCCAGTGCCACACCGCGTTTCGATGCTGATGGATCTTTTGCAGGTTATATCAGTTCGTGTGTGGATATAACGGAGAGAAAATTAATTGAACTGGAGCGCTTAAACCTGAGCAAACTGATTGAAGCCAGCTCTGAATTTATAGGTCTGGTAGATCTGGATTTATCTATCCAATACCTAAATCCTGCGGCTATAAAAAAACTGGGCTGGAAAAGTATCACCAACAGAACAATTTTAGACTGTGTTTTCCCCGAGGACCGAGGAACAGCAGAATTACTATTCCCGGGCATTCAGCACAATCGGAATTTCAGGGAAGAAATCCGTTTCTGGAATGAAGAAACCGGAAAACCTTTTTGGATTGAATGGAATGGTTTTGCCATTAAAAATGAAGCAGACGATGAGGTAATTGCCATGGCTACTGTAAGTCCGGATATTACAGAACGTAAACTTTACCAGGAAGAACTTCAGGATATCAATATGGAAATGGCAGCAGCAAATGAGGAACTGGCCACTACCAACGAAGAACTTGCACAAACCCACGAAGACCTGATCCAATATGTGAATAGGTTATCTGATAGTGAGGAGAAATTACGTCAGGCGATAGAAACCGGTAGAATGGGTACCTGGAGCATTGATCCAAAAACGCTTGAAATAAGCATGTCGGGTTTTGTTAAAAACTTGTTGGGTCTTCCTTTAGATCAACCGGCAGAAATGGAAGCCATTATGCAGGCCATCAACCCCGATTACCACAGCATGGTAAATACCGCCTTAACAAATGCATTGGCCACACATTCATCGAGCGATACCGAATATCCGATCAACAATTTAATTACCGGTGAAGAAAAATGGGTAAGGGCTACCGGAAGGGTGTTTGTAGATCAGCATGGAAATGCAACCGAATATTCCGGATTGTTTATTGATATCACAGAGCAAAAGCTCGATGAACTCCGGAAAAACGACTTTATCGGCATGGTGAGTCATGAGCTAAAGACACCTTTAACCGCTATTAACGGTTTTGTACAGGTTCTGCAGCGCAAAGCCAAAAAAGATGAAGATAATTATGCCATTATTGCCTTAGATAAAGCGCATAGCCAGATCAGGAAAATGACCACCATGATTAACGGCTTCTTAAATGTATCGAGACTGGAATCGGGCAAATTATTGATCGAAAAAACGGATTTTAACTTAGACGAGTTGCTAAAAGAAACCATTGAGGAAACCTATATTTCCCAATCTTCGCATCAGATTATATTAAATCCAACTTGTGAAGTAACGATCCATGCCGACCGCGACAAAATCGGAAATGTAATATCAAACCTTATCAGTAACGGATTGAAATACTCAGATAATGGGACTAAAATCGAAGTAACCTGCCAATTATCCGATAAAGAAGTCGAAGTTCAGATCAAAGATGAAGGCATCGGTATAAAACCCGAAGATATTGATAAACTGTTTGAACGTTATTACCGCGTAAAAGGTAACCATACCATTTCGGGTTTCGGGATTGGGCTTTATTTAAGCGCCGAAATTATAGAAAGGCATCATGGTAAAATTTGGGCCGAAAGTGAAGAAGGTAAAGGTTCCGTATTTCACTTTACGTTGCCTTTAAACTAACTATTCGCGTTTTAACCACCGAGTACATAGAGATTTTCACAGAGGACACAGAGGTTTACAGCTTCATTTTCCTCATGCGATCGTCACCCTGAACTTGTTTCAGGGTCTTTCATGCAAGATAGATCTCTCTCCCGAATATTCAGGACATTTAGGTTGAGATGACGTTTTTTATATGTCATTCTGAGTGCAACGAAGAATCTTTTTATTCAAGCCAAGACTTTAATACATAAAGATTCTTCACTGCGTTCAGAATGACAACAATGATTTTTTCTACAACCCTAACCTATCCCCAAACCATCCATCACCTCTTCATCAACTATATTTGGCATGGTGATTTTTAAAGTCCCGGTACGTTGCATTTCGCGTTCAATGGCAAAACGTGCTTCTTCGTTACGTGCCCAGCTTCGCCTGGCAATTCCGTTATTTACATCGTAAAAAAGCATATTCTGCAGTTTTTCTGCCGCCTCAACCGTTCCATCCAACACCATACCGAATCCGCCGTTAATTACTTCGCCCCAGCCAACGCCTCCTCCATTATGGATCGATACCCAGGTTGCACCCCTAAAACTATCGCCAATCACATTATGGATGGCCATATCGGCCGTAAACCTACTTCCATCGTAAATATTACTCGTTTCCCTAAAAGGCGAATCTGTTCCACTTACATCGTGATGATCCCTACCCAAAATCACTTGGGCCGATAATTCGCCAGTTTTAATGGCTTCGTTAAAGCGGAGTGCAATTTTCGCCCTACCTTCTGCATCGGCATACAAAATCCTTGCTTTTGATCCTACTACCAACCTGTTTTCCTTAGCAGCTACAATCCAGTTAATGTTATCCTGTAACTGCTGCTGTATTTCTGAAGGCGCCGTAAGTTTAATTTCTTCCATCACTTCTTTCGCAATGCGATCGGTTATATCAAGATCTTTTTCATTTCCCGAAGCGCAAACCCATCTAAACGGACCAAAACCGTAATCGAAGCACAATGGGCCCAAAATATCCTCAACATAAGATGGATATTTGAAACTAACTCCATTTGTCGACATTACATCGGCCCCTGCCCTGCTGCATTCGAGTAAAAAAGCATTACCGTAGTCGAAAAAGTATGTTCCCTTTGCCGTGTGTTTATTAATGCTGACCGCTTGCCTTTTCAATGAATACTGAACGGAAATCTTAAACTGATCGGCACTATTAGCCATCATTTCATTGGCCTTTTCGAAACTTAATCCTACCGGATAATAACCGCCCGAATATGGATTGTGAAGTGAGGTTTGATCAGAACCAATGGTGATTTCGATATTTTCCTGATCGAAACGCTCCCAAACATCCACAATGTTGCCGATAAAAGCCAACGATACTGTTTCCTTTTCTTTTTGGGCAAGCGAGACCCTTTTAACCAATTCATCTAAATTATCGATCAGCTCATCTACCCAACCCTGTTCGTGCCTTTTGCCTGCTGCTTTTGGATTTACCTCGGCACATACCGTAATGCAACCCACAATATTGCCGGCTTTGGTTTGGGCGCCGCTCATGCCGCCTAAACCCGCTGTTAAAAATATTTTACCAGCTACGTCTTCTCCGTAGAAACCTTTCTTACGGAAAGCGTTCATCAAAGTAATCGCTGTACCGTGCACAATGCCCTGCGGACCGATATACATATAAGAACCAGCGGTCATTTGGCCGTATTGCGTTACGCCTAAGGCGTTAAATTTTTCAAGATCCTCTGGACAAGAGTAATTGGGCACCATCATCCCATTGGTTACCACCACACGCGGAGCAGCGGTACCGGAAGGGAATAAACCCTGTGGATGACCGCTATAAATGTTCAACGTTTGTTTATCGGTCATTACCGCGAGGTATTGCATGGTAATGAGATACTGCGCCCAGTTTTGGAACACGCTACCATTGCCACCATAGGTAATCAATTCTTCAGGGTGTTGCGCAATAGCCGGATCCAGGTTATTCTGGATCATTAACATAATGCCCGCAGCATGTGGGCTTTGAGACGGATATTCGGCTATTGGCCTTGCATAAATGGTATAATCTGGCATAAAACGGTACATGTAAATGTGTCCGTAACTTTCCAGCTCATGCAAAAACTCTTGTGCAAGTTCCTGGTGCCACGCTTTAGGGAAATAGCGAAGGGCATTTTTAATGCTCAGCTTTTTCTCCTCGGCATTTAAAACCGCTTTCCTAACGGGCGCATGGCTCAACTGTGCATTCCTGTTTTTTTTTGCGGGTAAAACCGAAGGAATACCTGCCAATATTTGTGCTTTAAAATCCATTTGCTGCAATTTTAAATTCTTAATTCAATTCCTTTTCTGCCTTGCTTGCAGTGGCAACGATTTTTCCATCTTTTACCATTTGGATAGCATTTTCCATACGATCGTACATAATCTGATCCTCCTCAAAATGATCAATTTCGGTGCGTACAAAACCATGCACCGCGGCCAATATTTTGCCGGGTTTTAACGGATAATGATAATCTACAGCCTGTGCAGCGCAGAAAAGCTCAATACCGAGTATCTTTTCTACATTTTCGATTACCTGCAAAGCTTTACGTGCTCCTATTGAGCCCATACTTACATGATCTTCCTGACCTAAAGAGGTTGGAATGCTATCGGCACTGGCAGGGAAACAAAGTCCTTTATTTTCGCTGGCTAAAGCCGCCGACGTATATTGAACAATCATAAAACCTGAATTTAAACCGGTTTCTTTCATCAGGAGTTTTGGTACGCCCGGTGTATTCCCTTCCAATGAAAGGTAAATACGCCTATCGCTGATATTTCCGATTTCGGAAGCAGCCAAACAAGCATAATCAAGCGGCAAGGCCAATGGCTGACCATGGAAATTACCACCACTGATGGTTAATTCGTCGTTAAATATTACAGGATTATCAGTCACCGAATTGAGTTCGATTTCCAGTGCTTCTTTTAGATGTAACCATGCCGTGCGGGAAGCACCATGCACCTGCGGAATACATCTTAACGAATAAGGATCCTGCACTTTTTCGCAATCGGCATGTGAGGTCATAATTTCAGAACCCCGCAAGAGCTTGCGAACCTGATCGGCTACCGCAATGTTTGCCGGATATGGCCTTAGCTGATGCAGCTGTGCATGAAAAGGTTTTTCTGATCCTTTCAAACCTTCAATCATCATGGCTGCAATAATATTGGCCGAATCGAGTACGTTTTCAAGCCGTTGCACTACTTTTACCGCATGTGCAGCAATAAATTGGGTACCGTTGATCAAAGCCAAACCTTCTTTTGGCCCGAGGTGCAAGGGTTGAATCTGGTATGCTGTTAAAAGTTGGGCTGTAGCAATAATTTCACCTTTATAATGCACCTTACCTAAACCGATTAAAGGTAAAAACAGGTGCGATAGAGGAGCGAGATCGCCCGAAGCACCAACCGAACCCTGTTTCGGAACCACTGGCGTAGCGCCGACCTCTAAAAACCAGATCATCCGGTCGAGTGTTTCTACCCTAATGCCCGAATAACCCTGCGCCAAAGCCTGTAGTTTTAGAACCAGCATCAATCTCGAAATTTCCGTATCAATCGGTTCGCCAACACCTACAGCATGACTCTTTAAAATATTCTCCTGCAGTTTACGGGTATCAACAGCCGAAATCATAGAAGTACAAAGCGGTCCAAAACCGGTATTGATACCATAAACAGCTTTACCTGAAACGGCAATCCGCTCTACTACTTTACTGCTCTCAAGCACTTTTTCGCGTGTGCTTTCGCTCAAAACGCCTTTGATTTCACCATTGCTAATCGCCAAAGCCAGTTTAGCGGTTAAATGATCTGTTCCGTAATTAAAAATCTGTTGCACACTCATATCATAAAGGTTTTAAACAAAAATAAGCCCTATATTTGATACCTATAAATACCAATTACATCATCATGTAATAACCATGAGTTATCAGATAGAGCTTAGGCATTTAAAATATTTCCAGGTTTTGGCAGAGGAACTGAAATTCAGAAAAGCTGCCGACCGGCTGTTTATTTCGCAACCGGGACTGAGCCGGCAGATAAAACAGATGGAGGAAATTTTTAACGCTCCGCTTTTCGACCGCAACAAAAAAAAGGTAACGCTTACCGAAGCAGGTTTGTATCTTAAAGAAGAAGTTGATTTTTTGTTCAGCCATATCGAGAACATCAAAAAACAGCTTACCAACATTACAGAAGGTAAACAGGGCGAACTTCGCATTGGTTTTTTAGGCTCTGCGGCACAGAAAATTGTACCCGAAGTAATTTTTAAGCTGAATAAAGATTTTCCGGAAATCAGGACCAATCTGGATGAAATGCCGAACAAAATGCAGGTTGAATTACTGGAAAAAGATATGCTCGATATGGGTTTTGTAAGGATGCAGCAATTTAAGCCGGGCATTTCTAAATACATGATCCATCAGGATACTTTTTCGCTGGTATTACCTAAAAGCCACCCGATGAAAGAAGCAGGTTTTGAAGCCGTGAAACAACTTGGCGAAGAGCCATTTATATTTTTCTCGAGCGACGACAGTCCTTTTTATTACGACCTGATGATGAGCATTTGTGAAGATCATGGTTTTAAACCCAAAACCTATCACAAATCGGTTAATGCGCTAACCATATTCAAACTGGTAGAAGAAGGCCTGGGTATTGCCATTGTACCTACCGGTTTGCAATACGGGTATCAGGAAAATGTGAAATTTGTAGAGCTCACACATATCCCACAAAGAACTGAGCTGTACATGATCTGGAAAGAATCAAACCGTAATCCAGCCTTAAAAAGTGTAATTAAGCTATTGTTGAAGGATAAGGTTTAAAAACATTAATCAAAAATCAACTGTTTTCTTCGCTTAATTCAGCAAGCCAGTCATCAAAAACACTACCGGCCGTTTTTTCACTATCACCGGTAAATAACTCCTCATAGCCGAGTTTTGCTTCAAAGCCTTCTGTTTTAGGATTATAATATAGTTTCACAGATTTGGGTACCTCCTCATCATACTTTTCGAAAACTGCTTTCAGTTCCTCTACATCTTCAGTTCCAAGATCCAGCATATCGAACATCCGGTCCATTGAAAGATCAAATTGCTCTTTAGCATATTTGTTGACATTATTTATTTCGGTATAATGTCCATTTACTTTATAATAAACATTAAAAAAATAGCCATTTTCTAATGAAACAAAAACATATATTCCATCAATATCTACAACATTCCGCTCTACAAATTCGAATGCCAATTCGACCATTCTGGTAAAAATATTTTGTGTTTCTTCTTCAAATTGTTCTTTATTCATCTTATTAATTTATTAACAATCTGAATTGGATTAATATTTCATAAGTCCTAAAATAGGTCGTACTGTTCTACACCGTGGTATACCATTATTTGTCTTTTATCCGGTAAACGAGTTGAGAGATTCAAGATTTACCGATACAAAAGCCTAGTGATTATTTAGATTTTTAATTGTGTTTTTGAGCACAGTAGATATAAAATTCCCCTTTTTTCTTCCAATTGATGCTATAACAAGTATTGTGGACATACCATTTTAATTAACTAATTATTTTTTTTCTCTTTTTTCAAAAATTTCAAAGATTTTGTCAACTTCTTTGCTTGTAGCATCATCTTCAAAAACAGCATTTTTTAAATTAAATTTTTTCAAAAATGAAAACGCTTGAGATGATACATTTAGAACCTGAGAGCTATCAATATAAAAATCATCTTTTCCTTTTATTCCTGATACAATCATCCAATAAAATTTCGGAATTTCTTTTTCCAACCTATAATTATTTTCAAAATATTCATCGAAAGTAAGTTTTAAATCCTCAATTCTATAACCTGAATATGCTGTAGTTTCTAAGTTAGATTTCAGGGGTTCAGTAACAATAAAAACAGGGTAATTCTCCATTAAATCATCTCCTAACCAATCTTCCAAATTTATATGTAATTCTTTTACAACTGGCGGGATAGTAGATGTATCAATATTAGTATCCTCTCCCAATCCTACAATTACTTCCGGTTCAATTTTTATATATTTCATAATTATTATTTTAATGGCGGATTAAACTGAGATCCGTAAAGATTATCAATGACATCTGCAAAATCTTGAATTTCTTGTTTTGTAGCATTTGGATATTGTTTATAAAAACGATTCCAAGCAACTCTAATTGTACTTAAATGCAATGTATTATTTACATCTTTCGGAATTCCTCTTAAATTTTCTATTTTATCTAATTCAGCTTTTGTAAACAATCCAGGATATTTTTTCAAAACCTGTTGCTCCACAGCGTGATGAACTACAACATCGCCTTTCTGAGAAGGATTTTCACTAAAAAAATTCTCTCTATAACCATTATGCACCAGCACCCCATCTTCAGTAACAAAATAATTTTCATTATCCTGTACATCAAAATTGTACACAACAGCACTTTTGCTTATAAAACCAACATTTTTAACTGCAATTCAATATCCATCAATTAGTCACTGATTATTTAAGGTATGAATTAAACAAAAAAGCCCCCCCTTAGGTACTTATCAAAAATGCTTAATATTATTGCAGTTAGATTATTATTTTTAATCCTCATTGTAAAATCCAGCTAAAAAATCTGAAAATGAACTACCGACGAAATGTTTATGATTTTCATTATTCAAAACTCAACCTCGGCGATATAAACTTTGCCATAATCAGTTACTGAAACGGCCAGATGAAAGCTATAATAAAGAAAAAATAATATTGCCAGGATAACCTTCAAACAGCAGAAAAAATTATAACCTCTGCGTCTTCAATTCCAAGATCTAGCATATCGAACCTCCGGTCTATTGAAAGATCAAATTGCTCTTCAGCATATTTGTTGACATTATTTATTCGGTATAATGTCCATTCACTTTATAATAACATTAAAAAAATAGCCATTTTCTAATGAAACAAAAAGATATATCCTATCAATATCTATAACATTCCGCTCCACAAATTCGAATGCCAATTCGACCATTCTGGTAAAGATATTTTGTGATTCTTCTTCAAATTGTTCTTTATTCATCTTATTAATTTTTTAACAATCTGAGTCGGATTAATATTTCATATTTCCTAAAATAGGTCGTACTGTTTTACACCGTGATATACAATTATTTGTCTTTTATCCGGTAAACGAGTTGAGAGATTTAAGATTTACCGATAGAAAAGCTTAGTGATTATTTAGATTTTTAATTGTGTTTTTGAGTACGGTTGATATAAAATTTCCTTTTTTCCTTCCAATTGACGCTGTAACAAGTGTATGTGGAGCTACCGGAACCGACATCTGATCATTCATAATTATGGGTAACCTAAAATATGCGTTTTTCTCATTTTCAAGGTCAATACCCCATTTAGCATTCAAATTTTCCCTAAAAATTTCTCCCACGTAGCCCACAATCAAATCCAATAAATGCTTATTGTCTTCTTTTAACAAGTCTTCTTTCTTTTCGAAACTAGCTAGCAACCAGGCTTCAATATCATCAAGCGCTGATATTGAATAATCGAGTTTTATACCTGTTTTATCTAAAAATAAGGTTCTAAATTCTTGTTGTTTATCTGGGAGGGAAAACAACCATTCTTCAAAATCATCCCTAGTTAGTTTAAGTCTTTGTTCGCTCATTTTTTTGTTTAAATAATTTATGGTTTGTGTGTTACAGTTATTCCTGCTTCCTTCAAATCATCCAGCAGTGGTTGGCTTGCTCCCCCCTCTATTCTCCACTCAATATCCCAACCTTGTTCCACAAGTTTTTTATCACGTGCTATTTCAGATCGGATTTCCTCAGTCCTTGAGAAATAATTTCCGGATTTTACTTCCACACCCCGCATCTCATCTACATCAGCTATATCCAATCTTCTTGCCTGACCATCCACATCAACTGTTACCTCTCTTTTTCCCCAGCCAAGTTCCTGATGATATGCATCTGCTGCAGCATTTCCATTTTTAGCATTTAATAAATTGGCATCATAAGTTTTACTCCAACGATCATAATCCCATTTGCCGCCATTTTTTTGGTATTCTTCCCATCTCGCTAATTTATGTTCTGGAGTACCAGGTTCAAGCCCCTTATACCCATTATGCACCAGCACCCCATCTTCAGTAACAAAATAATTTTCATTATCCTGAACATCAAAATTGTACACAATAGCACTTTTGCTTATAAAACCAA
>NZ_DJDT01000013.1 GCF_002432345.1 Pedobacter sp. UBA5917 | reverse complement strand
AATAAAATTGACCACGAAGGCACAAAGACCACAAAGAACTTTTGCAACCATATTAAATTCCCTTGTTTGTTTGGTGTCATTGTGGTTCATACCATCAGATGCTTTTTCGCAAGAAAAAGAACCTAAAAATGTTACCTGGACCACTCAAAGCCTCAATTCATCTGAATCAATGCCGGTTGGTGGTGGCGATATCGGCCTCAATTTATGGGTAGAAAAAGGCAATATCTACTTTTATTTATCCAAAAGCGGCACCTTCGACGAGAACAACACTTTATTAAAACTTGGTCGTGTAAAACTCAAATTGTCTCCAAATCCCTTCGAAGGAAAAACATTTAAACAGGAACTGGTCTTAAAAGATGGTTATGCCCAGATTTCCGGTTCAAATGGTAAGTTAAATACCACAATCAACGTTTGGATTGATGTTTTTAATCCGGTAATCCATTTAGATGTTAAATCGAACCAAAAAACCATAACTGAAGTAGGCTACGAGAGCTGGCGTTTTGATGATCGCATTACAAAAGGTAAAGAAAATAACCAAAATTCGTATAAATGGGCACCACAGGGCATTGTAAAAACTTTACAAGATAAAATAGCCTTTAAAAACAATACAGTTCAGTTTTATCATCAAAATAAAGCAGAAACTGTTTTCGATGTAACGGTAAAACAGCAAGGTTTGGAAGATAGAAAAGCCGAAATGTTCAATCCTTTAAAAAACCTGATTTTCGGTGGAAAAATGCAGGGCGAAAATATGGTTCCGGCAGGGAATTATGAAGGAACATATTTAAGTACGCCTTTTAAAGCGTGGACTTTAAAAAGCAAAAAACCTTCAAATTCAGTCCACATTAGCATTACTTTAAATACCTCGGTAACCGAATCGGTTAATAAATGGGAGCAGGCGTTAAATCAGGTAAGTACTAAAAATGATCAAAAAGCGAGCATAAAATGGTGGAACGAATATTGGAAAAAAAGTTTTATTTACATCAATTCCAAAGATGAACCAGCCAACCAATCATCTAAAAACTACCAACTTTTCCGCTACATGCTGGGTTGCAATGCTTTTGGAAAATACCCTACAAAGTTTAACGGCGGTTTATTCACTTTCGACCCCCAACTTACCGATACGGCTTTAAAATATACGCCAGATTTCAGGAATTGGGGAGGAGGCACACATACCGCACAGAACCAGCGCCTGGTTTACTGGCCGATGTTAAAAAGCGGCGATTTCGGAATGATGAAATCTCAATTTGATTTCTATCTCCAGATTTTAAAGAATGCTGAAATCAGGACCGAATCTGCATGGAAACACAAGGGAGCAAGCTTCACAGAGCAACTGGAGAATTTTGGATTGCCGAATCCTGCCGAATATGGATGGAAACGTCCGACTGATTTCGACAAAGGAATGGAGTATAATGCCTGGCTTGAATATGAATGGGATACGGTTTTAGAGTCTTGTATGATGATACTGGAAACGGAAAGATTTAATGGTGATAACATCGAAAAATACCTTCCATTGATCGAAAGCTCACTTACTTTTTTCAAGGAACATTATACTTATCTGGCTAAACAGAGAGGAGCAAAGGCTTTAGACGCAAACGGACATCTGGTGCTGTATCCAGGCTCTGGTGCCGAGACTTATAAAATGGCTTATAATTCCACATCGACCATTTCTGCATTAAAAACAGTTTTAGAACGACTGGTTGAGCTATCTGCCTTATCTGAAAAACAGAAAGCAGCGTGGGTAGCCATGCTAAAAACCATTCCACCAATCAGTTTTAGAACATTTGATGGACATACCACCATTGCCCCGGCAAAACTTTGGGAACGGATTAATAACGTAGAGAGTCCGCAGTTATACCCAGTATTTCCGTGGGGGATTTATGGAACCGGTAAATCTGGTTTGGATACCGCTATCAATACCTTTAAATACGATACCGATGTGCTTAAATTCCGAAGTTATATAGGCTGGAAACAGGATAATATCTTCGCTGCAAGGTTAGGTTTAACAGATGATGCTGCAAAATTAACCACAGCAAAACTGAAAGATTCAAACAGAAGATTCCCTGCCTTTTGGGGTCCTGGCTTCGATTGGGCACCAGACCATAACTGGGGCGGCTCGGGTATGATTGGTTTACAGGAAATGCTGCTGCAGACAGATGGAAAAAAGATCTATTTATTCCCGGCATGGCCCAAGGATTGGGATGTGCATTTTAAACTTTATGCACCCTATCAAACCACTATTGAAGGCACTTTAAAAGATGGGAAATTAACCGATTTGAAGGTTGTACCCGAATCGAGGAAGATTGATTTAATTAACATGATTAACTAATTAGTGCCGTCATCCTGAACTCGTTTCAGGATCTAACCAGAAAGATGCTGAAATAAATTCAGCATGACGAATGCTTTAAATTAAAAAGATATGGATTTACAGTTAAAAGAAAAAGTGATCATCATTACCGGCGCTGCAAAAGGCATTGGCCGCAGTATTGCAGAAGTATTCGCCAAAGAAGATGCCATTGCTGTAATTGTTGGCAGAAAAGCAGAAGATAACCAAAAGGTAGTTGATGAAATTACAGCGCTGGGCAAACATGCAGCACAATTTGTGGCAGAACTTTCCAATCCGGAAGATTGCGAAAAAGTGGTTACCGAAATCATCGCTAAGTTTGGCAGGATAGATGGCCTGGTAAACAATGCCGGCGTTAACGATGGAGTTGGTTTAGAAAGCGGAAATTACAAGGATTTTATGGCTTCTTTGCACAAAAATGTAGTCCACTATTATTTAATGGCACATTATGCCTTACCAGAGTTGATTAAAAGTAAAGGTGCAATCGTAAACATCACTTCAAAAACAGCAGAAACCGGACAGGGAAATACATCTGCTTATGCTGCTGCAAATGGTGGCAGAAATGCTTTAACCCGCGAGTGGGCCGTTGAATTATTAAAATATGGTATCCGTGTAAATGCAGTAGTTGTTGCCGAATGCTGGACACCTGCCTACGAAACCTGGATAGAAACCCTTGATGATGCAACAGAAAAACTGAAAGAAATTACCTCAAAAATCCCATTGGAAAACCGGATGACCACTGCCGAAGAAATCGCCAACATGACGGCCTTTTTAATGTCGAACAAATCGAGCCACACCACCGGACAGATTATCCATGTTGATGGCGGTTATGTACATTTAGATAGGGCTTTAGCGAACGCATAATCAGTTGGCAGTTATCAATTAGCAGTTTACAGTTGACGATACAACACTTTAACAATAAAATTAACGCTTTGCACTCAGCAAAGTGGCAATACAACAATTTAGCAATCCAGTTAATGGCCTACACCCAACAATGTAACCATACAACTATTTAACAATCCAGTTAACCATTAAAATGAAAACCCTTACCTGTACAACTCCCGGAACCTTCGAATACTCGGAAACTGAAAAGCCGCAATTAAAAAAAGACCATTCCATTATAAAAATCAAAAGAATCGGTATCTGCGGAACAGATTTACATGCTTTTGAAGGTACGCAACCCTTTTTTAATTACCCCCGGATTTTAGGGCACGAATTATCTGCCGAATTGGTAGAGGCTGATGGAGCAGATGGCTTTAAAATAGGAGAGGCTGTTACATTTATTCCATATTTCAACTGTGGCGAATGCATCGCATGCCGTATGAATAAACCTAATTGTTGTGTAAAAATGCAGGTTTGTGGCGTACATGTTGATGGCGGTATGCGCGAATATCTCCAGGTGCCTTCAAAAACACTTTTACATGGCGAAGGATTAAGTTTTGATGAACTGGCATTGGTTGAACCTTTGGCCATAGGTGCGCACGGTGTACGCAGGGCCGATGTTCAACCTGGCGAATTTGTTTTGGTTATTGGTGCAGGTCCGATAGGTTTAGGCACTATGGAATTTGCCCGCATTGCTGGCGCAAATGTGATTGCTTTGGATATTAACGAAGATCGATTGGCTTTTTGTAAAGAGAAATTAAAGGTTGCCCATATCGTAAATGCGCTTCATTCGGATGTTGCCGAACAATTAAGCAATATTACCAATGGCGATATGCCTACAGTGGTTATTGATGCTACAGGTAATCAAAAAGCCATTAACAATGCCATTAATTATATGGCCCATGGCGCAAGATTTGTGCTGATCGGGCTCCAGAAAGGCGATTTAATTTTTAACCACCCCGAATTTCACAAAAGGGAATCGACCTTAATGAGCAGCAGAAATGCCACAATTGAGGATTTCGAACATGTAATTAAATCAATGAAGGCTGGTTTGGTAAACCCAACTAACTATATTACACACAAGGTGCAATTTGAAGAGGTAAAAGAGGAGTTTAAAAATTGGCTTTATCCCAAAAATGGCGTGATTAAAGCGATGGTAAGTATGTAGTTACTCAGATAACTTTTGAAAAGTACCGTCATCTCGACCGGAATGCAGTGCAGTGGAGAGATCTATAAATAGATTTCTCCATTTCGTTGCACTCCAGTAGAAATGACGACTATATAACAAGATTTTGTTGAGAACAAAAAAGCCGATAATTTTTAAATTATCGGCTTCCGGATGTGGTATTAGTCACTAAAACTATTTATAAAAAACCTCATTCCAATGCAGTTCATTTCTGAACTGGTTTATTTTTGTCTCCGTACCTATATTCACATATTCCAGCCCTGCAATATTTGCAAAATCCAATAAGTGTTCCGTTGTTAAATTCTGACTGTAAGCGGTATGGTGCGCCCCACCGGCATAAATCCATGCTGCACAACCCGTTTTCATATCTGGTAATGGTTTCCAGAGTACACGTGCAACGGGCAAATGAGGTAAATCATGCTCAGCTTCAACAGCGCTTACTTCGTTAACCAACAAGCGGAAACGATTTCCCATATCAATTAAAGATGCATTTAGGGCATCGCCACCGGATACATTAAAAACCAAACGTGCCGGATCGGCTTTACCGCCTATACCTAATGGATGAACTTCCAAACTGGCTTTACCGCTGGCTAAAGAAGCATCAACCTCGAGCATGTGCGAACCCAGCACCATTGAATTGGCAGGATCAAAATGATAGGTATAATCTTCCATAAAAGCATTTCCACCAGGCAAACCAGCGCCCATCACCTTACAGGCACGTACCAAAGCGGCTGTTTTCCAATCGCCTTCACCCGCAAATCCATAACCATCGGCCATTAAACGCTGAGCTGCTATGCCTGGTAACTGGATCATGCCATGCAGGTCTTCAAACGTATCGGAGAAACCTTTAAAGCCACCTTCTTCCAAAAACTTTCTCAAACCCAGTTCTATTTTAGCGGCTTCGTAAACAGATGAATGTCTGGCGCCACCAACTTTTAAGTCTGCAGCCATTTCATAAGTTTCTTCGTATTCTTTTAATAAAGCCTGAATTGCCCCTTCACTTACTTCATTAATTACAGCCACTAAGTCTCCTATACCATAGGTATTTACAGAGAAACCAAATTTCATTTCGGCTTCTACTTTATCACCGTCGGTTACCGCAACAAAACGCATGTTATCGCCAAAGCGGACAAATTTTGCACCTTGCCAATCGTTCCATCCGGCAGCAGCCCGGCTCCATGTGTCGATCTGTTTTGCCACTTCTTCATCCTGCCAATGCCCAACCACCACTTTACGGTCTTTACGCATACGGGTAACCATAAAACCAAATTCACGGTCGCCATGTGCGCTTTGGTTCAGGTTCATGAAATCCATATCGATGCTATTCCAGGGAATATCGCGGTTAAACTGCGTATGCAAATGCAATAAAGGTTTCTGTAATACATTTAAACCCCTGATCCACATTTTTGCGGGAGAGAAAGTATGCATCCAGGTAATTACCCCGATACAGTTTTTATCGATATTGGCCTGTTGCAAAGTTTCAAAAATCTCTTCAGTTGTTTTCACGATTGGTTTATAAACCACCGAAACCGAGATATTTCCATTCTGGTTTAACGAATCAGCTACCTCCCTGGCATGTGCTGCCACTTGTTTTAAAGTTTCTTCGCCGTACAAATGTTGTGTACCTGTAATAAACCAAACCTCTAATTTTTTTAAATCTATCATGATGATGTTGTTTTATTTTTTTCTTCGGCCTGTATCCTCACAGACCGAAATGTTATTTGTTTATTTTAAACCATACAGGTTTTTCTTTAAATAGCAGAACAATAGTTGCCAGCTAAACCCGACCGTAGCGGGATGCCGATTTTTTCAATCGGCAGAAGCGGGGGCGGGACTGCAATAACCGAAATGATACTGCCATTGCTTTTCAAATCAGATTATAAAATATGTTAATCTATAGTATTTACTTAAAATTGTTTGGTGAGCCACCAAACGTTAAACTATGGCTATATTTAGTCTTGGCGATAAGATCCTGAAATAAATTCAGGATGACGCGATGAGCTGGAGAAACCTGTGAGTTTTCTTTGCTTCCAGACTAAAGACTTCAGACTCAGGACTAGGGACTAGGGACTAATCTTGTCCTGTCCATAATACGCGCCATCGCCATGTTTGCGCTGATAATGTTTCTCTATCAACGAATCTTTCAGCTTCGATACCTGTGGATTAATCTGCTGTGTTAACCAGGCCATTTGTGCCACAGTTTCCAATACTGCACTGTTATAAACTGCTTTTTCAGCTGTTTTGCCCCAGGTAAAAGGCGCATGGTTTCCTACTAAAACCATTTCCACTTCTTTGTAACTCAAACCCAGATCTTTAAAATGGTTCATGATCTGGAAGCCTGTTTCGTATTCATAATTTCCTTTTATCATCGCATCATCCATTGGTGCGGCGCAGGGAATATCAACTGTTAAATGATCTGCATGTGTGGTTCCAAAAATAGGGATCGCGCTTTGTGCCTGTGCCCAGGCTGTGCCGTAAGTAGAGTGGGTATGTACAATCCCGCCGATATCCTCCCAATGTTTGTATAAAACCGCGTGCGTTTTGGTATCGGATGAGGGGCGTAAATTGCCTTCAACGGTATTACCCTCAAAATCCACAATTACCATGTCATTTACCGATAAATCATCATAAGGTACACCACTTGGTTTAATGGCGAAAACACCTTTAGAACGGTCGGCAGCACTTACATTACCGAAAGTAAATAACACCAGGCCCAATTTTGGCAATTGCATATTGGCCTGATATGCCTGTTCTTTTATATCCTGATAATTGCTCATGATAAATAAGGTTTAACTTCTTTTTTATTATATTTCTCCAGATACCGGCCCAATCCCAAATATTGCTGATAATGCTGACGGTAAAGCTTTTGTTTTTTGATATTGGGTTGATATTCTTTTTCGAAACCGGTACCCATGGCAACCATTGCTGCTTCGATATTTGGGTATATACCAGCGGTAACTGCTGCAAACATGGCAGCACCCAAGGCACAGGTATGTTCGAAACGGTGGATCCTGATCGGCATTTCGAGTACATCGGCCATCATCTGCATAATGTATGGCGACTTCTTAGCTACGCCACCGATACCGATGATTCCTTTTACCGGCATGCCCTGTTCTTTAAAACGATCTACAATGGCCTTGGCCCCAAAACAGGTTGCAGCTGCTAATGCACGGAAAAAACGCGGTGCATCGGTACCTAAACCTAAGCCCGTAATGGCGCCTTTAAGCTCCTGGTTGGCATCGGGCGTTCTTCTGCCGTTTAACCAATCTATTGCCAGCTCAGCATAATCATCATCTTCTAAAGCTTCGGCCTGTTTGCTTAGGTTTGCAATGATTTTGCCTTCCAGTTCAGCCTTCAAAGCAATTGCTGTTGCTTCATCAATCAGGTTAGATTCGGTTAACAGATGATTTAATGGCCAGCTGATTAAGTTTTTAAACCAGGCATATACGTCGCCAAAGGCAGATTGTCCGGCCTCTAAACCTGCCATTCCCGGGATAACCGATCCATTTACCTGTCCGCAGATACCATTGATCAGTTTTCCATGTAAATCTTCATTAGGGGCCACCAGGATATCGCAGGTACTAGTGCCCATTACCTTACTCAGGTAATAAGGTTCTATCTGACCGCCAACGGCTCCCATGTGTGC
>NZ_DJDT01000318.1 GCF_002432345.1 Pedobacter sp. UBA5917 | reverse complement strand
TCTTAACTTCTTAATGGTCAATGATTGGTTAACCAACTATGGACTCAGGACTGCAGACTAAGGACTAAACCCTACGCTCCCATTTCCAAAATCTTATCAAACTCTTCTGCTTTAAGCGGCATTACCGACAAACGGCCCTGGCGTACCAACGAAATATCAACCAGGCTAGGTTCTGCTTTAATCTGCTCTAAAGAAACCGGGTTTTTAAGGCTTTCTACAGGCGATAAATCTACCACTACCCAATTTGCATCATCGGTAGTAGGATCCTGATAAAATTCCCTTACCACTTTGGCAATGCCCACTACATTCTTACCTTCGTTGCTGTGGTAAAACAACACCAGATCACCTTCTTTCATGGCTTTCAGGTTATTCCTTGCCTGATAATTACGCACACCATCCCAAAAGGTACGGCCATCCTGATTAAATTTTTCCCAACTGTATTTAAAAGGCTCTGATTTTACTAACCAATGATTCATTTATTTCTTTATTTAAAGGGCTTTAAAGGCATATGTTCAGTTCGATTTTCGGATTGGCGACAAAAGTGGCGACAAATACAAATGATGAAACAGTCAAAACAATCCAACCTGTACAAATTTGGGAAGATTATGAATTCTATTTAAGCATTCCGAAAATCTTCGGGTTCTAAATGAGCCTTATATTTACTATTATTATTTAGACTCCAAAACTACTAAATCTACGCGGATTAGGAAATATGTTGGGGTGATTGTACTGCGCCGTGTCTAATGCTACCTAATACACACGCCATTTGCTTTGCATTGTCATGGTTTTAATTTTGGCGAGGCGGACGGCTTCTGTTAGCCTTTTCTCTATCTTTATATAAAATTTGCCACTTTGTAGATAATTGAATAATTCTTAAACATTATTTCACATCTTTAAGTTTAAGCGTTTTTTTGATCATTTAGAAATGCTTAACGAGGTAAAAACGTTTCTAAATTGCACTATTATATAAGTGGAAATAAACAAGTGAGCAGTAATTAATGAGACAACTCTTCAGTATATTAATTTTAATTGTCTTGACTTCATGTCAAGGGAGCAACTCAAGCTTTGTTTTTGATCCCTCAGTTCCATATCCTCTCTTAAATACAGGTGATTTTTGGCTGGACAAATTTGATCAAAGAGGATTGCAGAATGCAATTATCTATCAGGACAAAATATACTGTAATACAAGTGATGTTAGAGGCGGCAACAATTTTCTTTATTGCTTAAACCCAAAGAATGGGCTTGTTAAATGGCGTGGAGGTGTTGACGCTTTTGCAAGCCAACCAGCATCATTTAAAAATGGTATGGTGATTTACTCTTCGTATCTAGGCAATATTTCTGCTTTTGATAAACAAGGAAAAGTTATTTGGAAAGCCAAATTCGATCATCCTTATGGAGGCCATTGGCTTGATACAATCAATTCAAAAATATTGGTGAAGACCGTTTATTGGAAGAGAGTTTCCGAATACAATGTAGAGTCGGGTAAACTTATTTCAGACAATGAAAACGACTCTTTAAAAAAACTGATTGAGAAGAATATGATAGATGAAAGACTTTTAGAAAAACATGAATATCAGTTCAAAAAAAATGGTAAAAAATATACCATTAAATGCAGACCATCGATATCTGATGAAATTGGTAACTACATAATCAAAATAGAATATAACTAACTAAAGTATCGGGTAGTTCCTATTATTGTTGATTTTGAAAACATCAAAATAAAAACGTCTAAAGTATTTATCCATTCTTTAAATAGAGAAATCGATATCTTTTTGATGTTCCATCTTAGCAGAAAATTAATATCTTGTAATCAAATTAACAATCATGCCTCATCAAGTTCCAAATAGCGTCGAAATAGTTGACAATCATCTAGATCTTTTTTTTGATGAAACCGAAGATATAGTTGTTTTTGATGAAATAGAATCTGAAACAATCCATAGGGATATTTACTTTATAAAAGCAACTGAAGACAGGCCATTTCACATTTTATTAAGTTGCGGCATGAGTGCCTTACCTATGACGGTTCCAGATGATGTTGCATCATCGAAATTTGCTGAAGTGATGATCCTGCTTCCTAAAGAATGGAACCTGGAATATGAATCTTTCAGTGACGAAGGCAACTACTGGCCAATCCGGTTGATGAAAGCGTTAATGCTGTTGCCTCATGAAAATAAAACCTGGCTAGGTTTCGGACATACTTTTGGGCACGAGGAGGATGAAGAATTTTCGGAAGGAGTCGGTTTTAGCTCCGTAATGCTGGCACGCTCAATGGAACTGTCGGAAGATTTTACAAAAATCAAACTTGATCATGAAACCGCTATCGACATTTTCACTTTAATTCCTTTATACAGAGAAGAACTGGAATTTAAGAAAAAAAATGGAGCGAATGATTTATTGGAACGGTTTGAAAAATTCGGAATTGAAGAAATTGTAAAGGTTGGAAGAAAAAACGTATGTGTGTAATATAATATTCGCAAAACCACATAGATGTAGCAATCCTCCTTTCCAATCCAACGCTAAATCATTATATTTAAAAAAACGATCTCATGAAAAAACAAATCATCCTGATGTTATCACTTTTAATTTTGATAACACTTGGCCAAAAGGCTAAAGCCCAAAACACTGTAAAAGTAACTACCGAAGCCGATACCACGGTTTATGACGAAAGAACCCTTTCTGGAGAGCATGTGTATAAAATACCCCAATTTCCGCTTAGCAATGAAGATTTTAATCATTTTCTCCATAACCATTACCAAGCCTCCAATGTGATCCAGAAAAACAGGCTTTATACCAAACTGAAAGTGGTAATGACGATCGAAAAAGATGGAAGTATTTCTAAATACGAGGCAACAGGAACAGGCACACAGGCCATGAGAAACGAAATCGTCAGAATTCTTAAACTCCTGCCGAAATATACTCCAGGCACAAGAGATGGACAACCTGCCAGGTTCAGGCTTTCTCAACCTTTCGAATTTAAATACGAATAAATATTATTCCGGTTAATGGCAGAAAGTTAACTAGAAAATGTAATGTTAGACTAATTAGCGATTCAATCATTCCATCACTCAATCATTCTACCACTCAATCATTCCATCATTCCATCATT
>NZ_DJDT01000090.1 GCF_002432345.1 Pedobacter sp. UBA5917 | reverse complement strand
GTTCAGCAGAATTTCGCGCACAAGTGTTAATCCAATACCCTGACCATCTTTTTTAGTGCTAAAAAACGGACTGAACAGCTGTTCGGTATCCTGTTGGGAAATCCCTTTTCCGGTATCCGAAATGGTAAGAATATGTTTTGCCTGATTTAGGGATATTTTTATTGTTCCGGCACTTCCGATCGCTTCTATTGCATTTTTAACAATATTAATAAGGGCTTGCTCCATCTGCTCTACGTCGGCAAAGATGAAGTAGGGCTGGTTGGATATTTCAATCTCGATGGAAATATTTTTTTCGCTTGCAGGATAATACATCAGTTCCGATACCGAGGTAATCAGTGCTACCAGGTCTGTTTTCTTCCTGTTTGCTTCGGGTAATTTAACCAGATCGGCGAAATTCCGCATAAAAATATTCAGGTTTTGGTTGCGGTCTACAGCAACTTTCATTGCATTTTTCAGTGAAGAATCATTTTCATTTAACCACAGATTCTGTTGTGACAATGCGGTATTGATAATCGAATTTACCGGCCCAACGGTATTGTTCACCTCATGCGCCATCATCCTGATTACTTTACTATAAACGCCTTTTTCGGCTGCGAAAATCTCGGCCGTTAATTCTTCCATCATAATAAAAATGCGCTCAAAACCACGGTCAATAAACCTCGATTTCTGTATTTTATAGGTATGCAGTCCGTTGGTACGAAGTGTTTTGGAGCTGCCTGTTTGCATACCGTGCAAATGGTTTTCGAGCAGATTTGGATTTTCGGCCAAAATTTCTGTCGCTTTAGGGTTAATCTGTTTAACCTGACCATCAAAATCCAGAATGATAATGCCCGTTGGAGAAGTTTGTACCAGTTTTTCGAGAAAAAAATGCTGTTCCTGCTGTTTGGTACGTTCAGTTCTCAGCTCATCAATCATCCGGTTGTATACATCTACCAGTTCATCTACTTCCTTTTTGCCGGTGAGGATGAATTTAACATTAAAGTCTTTGTCCTTAATAGCTGAAATGCCCTGCCGTAAGTAGGTGAGGGGGGCAATGAGCTGTTTATATAAATTAAGCGAAATCACCACTGAAATGATGATGCATACCTCTACCAATAAAAAAATAAGCTTACTTTTCTCAAAAATAAAGTAACTCATTACCAAACAGGTGAGGTGCAGTATGGCCAGGAAAAGGATGTACTTAGTCTTCAGTTTCATTAAAAGGGATCTGGTATTTTTCCAATCTGCGGTATAGTGCGTTCCGGGTAATGCCCAACGATGCTGCGGCCCTGGTGATGCGGTTTTTATGGAAATTCATGGCCTGTTTAACCATTTCGGCTTCCATCTGATCTAAGGTCATGGTACCCACGCCAGGTAATTTTACCTTCTCGTTTTTCTGCGGCGATAAATTTAACTGCGATTTAAAATCATCAATGCCGAGCTCGTTTTTGCTGCTGATTAACACGGTACGTTCTACCAGGTTTTTTAACTGCCTGATGTTGCCTGGTAAAGGCAGTTGCTGCAACCAGCGAATGGCCTGTGGCGAAACCGATAAATCTGGCCGGCTGTATATTTCTTTCAGGTTGCTGATAAAAAAGTTTACCAGTAACGGAATATCTGATGACCGCTCGCGCAAAGCAGGCAGATGGATCGTAATTAAATTGATGCGGTACAATAAATCTTCCCTGAACAAGCCTGCTGATACCATTTCGTTCAGGTTTTTATTGGTGGCACAAACTATGCGGGTATCAACTGTTTTGGTGCGGCTGCTCCCTAAAACCTCGTAAGTCCTATCTTGCAGTACCCTGAGCAGTTTAACCTGGCTGGAAGCTTCCAGATCGCCTATTTCATCTAAAAAAATAGTCCCTTTATTCGCCATTTCGAACCGGCCTGTCCTGTCGAACCTTGCATCGGTAAATGCACCGCGTACGTGGCCGAACATTTCGCTTTCAAAAAGTGAAGAGGAAATACCGCCAAGATTAACCTTTACAAAGGGCTTGTTAACACGGTTACTGTTTTCGTGGATGGCCTCGGCAATCAGTTCCTTACCCGTTCCGCTTTCGCCTGTAATCAGAATGGAAGCATTGGTAGAGGCTACACGGCCAATGGTTTCGAGGATAGTTAACAATCCGGTATCTTCTCCGATGATCTGGTTAAAGTGGTACTTTTTATCCAGCTCTTTTCTGCTTCTGGAGATTGCTTTTTTACCGTTCAGCTGCAGTAAGGTATCAACCGATTGCAGTACGTAATCGTTGCTCCAGGGTTTATTGATAAAATCGTTTGCCCCCAGTTTCATGCCCTGCACCGCCAGTGCTATACTCGCCCAGCCGGTGATTAAAATAATGGGAAGGTTGACATCAAAGGCCCTTATTTTTTTTAGCAGCTCCATGCCCTCTTTCCCCGAGGTATCGATAGAAAAGTTCAGATCCAGTATAACAAGCTCAGGCTTTTGGGCTTTAACCACCTCAAAAGCCTGAACCGGACCGTTGGCAGTAACAATTTCATTTCCAACGCTTTTTAAAAGAAGTGAAAGTGAAGTTTGTACCGCTATATCGTCATCAACAATTAATATCATAAGCGAAGTTAAGATAAGTATTATTCTTCATGCAATGCAATAGCCGGATGGATGGCTGCCGCCTGCTTGCCGGGGTACAGCGAACAGAGCAGTACCAGTACATAAATAAATATCACCGATAGTAAAATGGCAATAAAATAGGCGCTAGCCGGAATATTGAAAACACTCATCAAAGGAAACTGAACCGCAAAAAAACAGCCTACTATTAATGAAATGGTTGCCAATATCATCGCTTCCATAATCAATTGGTTGGAAACCGAATTTCCACTAGCGCCAATTGCCCTACGCAGACCAATTTCTGCTTTTCTTTTATTGATATTATACCACAAAACCCCAAAAAGGCCCAAGGCTACATTGATGATCAGAAATGAAGCGATAATGATAAAAATAACCATTGGGATAATGGTAACTCCATTTTTCGAATCCCGCATTTGATCGAGGTGTTTGATTTCGACAGCATTTTTTACCGAGGTAGCCATAAATTTATACAGCTGGCTTTCGAAATTTGCATCGGCACCCTCCCGTACTTTGATCAGAATGTTATGGGTATCCCTATAATAGCCCGAATCGAGTTGAACGAACATGGCATTACCGGCAGGAGCAAAATCTCCGTTTGATTTAACATCCTGTACCACGCCAAGCACTTTCATTTTTTCTTTATCGTCGTAATCGCCAATCAATTTTCCTGTAGCGTTCGTATTCCCAAATACCGCTTTTTTAAGGGTTTCGTTAATTACGATACCTTTATTTTTGCTAACCAGATCTTCGGGCATAAACCACCTTCCCTCCAACAGCGAAACGTTCCATACTTTTTTGTAATCCGTACCGACAACAAAATGGCTCACCATGTTAAATTTTTTGCCATTCTGTGTCAGGCCAGTGCTCATAAAGCTGTCTGAATAAGGAAAATTGCCGCTCGAAAAGGTAACTTCCTCAATCTGGGGCATCGATTTTAATGATTTGTTAAGGTTCTCGTAAAAAATGGCAAGCGAATCCCTGTTTTTGGTCAGCTCGCCGTTTTCATAGTAAATAGACCAGACTTTTTTATAATCAAACCCCAGGGGTTTGCTATAATTCTGATAATAATAGGTAAGGAAAGAAAAAACCGCAAATATCACCAGAAAAGAAACCAGGATTTCGGAAAGGAACAGGAAATTCTGTTTCCTTTTGTTCCATATCAATTTAAATAAGTGTTTAAACATAATAATATCTTTTTAGGGGTTATTGGGCTTTAAGGGCCTTAACAATATTTAATTTCGACATCCTCCAGGCAGGGTAAACCCCTGATAGCAGTCCGAAAAATACGCAGGCAATCAGGCTATAGCACAATACGGTAAAGTTCATGCTCAGGCGCATGTTCGACACGATGTTTGCCCCGTTGATTAAATAGATAACGATAACAGAGAGCACTAAACCGATAAGGGCCCCTAAAAAAGTGAGGATCAGGTTTTCGATGATAAACTGATAAACAAGCGTTTTTGATGAAGCACCGAATGCTTTGCGTACCCCGATTTCTGATGAACGTTCCATAATCCGTGTGATATTGATGTTAACCAGATTGATGGTTGGCAACAATAAAAACAGCAGCACAAAAAGGCTGATGATCGAAATGGCTTTAGTTAATCCATCGTTTGTACCATCGCCGGCAATCCTCCTCGTCATACTGGCAAAATAAGGGTCTGCGTTGCAGTATAATCTGTCAAAATCCTTAGGAATAGGTACTTTTTTGATCATCAGATCGTATTCCCTTTTCATTTTAGGTAAATCTGCCTCACTTTTCGCGAGTAGAACGGCACCAAAACCACCCATTAAATTCGTGCTTTTGTAATCCTTGGATAGGGTATAGGGAATATACATATCGGCACAAAAGTTCTGTAGCGTTTTGGAAACATTGCTAACCACGCCAATTACCCTGTAGTTAATGTTATCGGCAGAAATGTATTTTCCGATTACATTTTGCTCGTCACCGAAGTAATCTTTTTTTGTTTCTTCCGAAATTACGGCCACCAGTTCGGCATTATCGATTTCGCGTTGCTGGAAAGCTTTGCCCTCTAAAAATTTATACTCCAGTATATTCCAGAAATCGGCATTGGTGTATTTATATTCGATAACCAGTTTTTTATTGTTCACATAAGCGTTTGAGGCTTTTGCAGAACTGGAAATACCGATTTTCTGCACTGTTTTAAGTGTAGAAACATAGTGATCGAGGAAATAATAGGATACATCACTTCTGTTCATCCAGCCTTCTTTAGAATTCTTGAATTCCATGCTGGTAACATAAAGCGAGCGGTTTCTTTTATAATCGGGGTAATCAGGACTTAAAACCTTATCCATAAAGGCGGTTGCCACCATCAAAATGGTTAAGGTAAAGCTGATTCCGAAAAGGCTGATGAAGGTGAAGAACTTTCTCCGCTTCAATACAGCTATGGCTATTTTAAAGTAGTTTTTTAGCATAATAAGGGCTTATTGAACTTGTGAACCATCAAATAACCGCACCAAACGGTGTGTTTTATGCGCCATGCTTTCGTCGTGCGTAACCATCACAATGGTAGTGCCCTCATTTTTATTGAGGTTGATGAGGATATCCATAATTTCGTTCCCCATGGCACTGTCCAGGTTTCCTGTTGGCTCATCGGCCAAAATAATCTGCGGATTGCCTACAATTGCCCTGGCAATGGCTACGCGCTGCCGCTGTCCGCCCGAAAGCTGCGATGGGAAATGTTTTAAACGGTTGCTCAAACCAACTTTTTCCAAAGCTGCGGTGGCCAATAATTTACGCTCTTTGGCAGATGAGTTGCGGTATAACAGGGGTAGCTCTACATTATCCAATACCCGTAAATCGTTAATGAGGTGGTAGCTTTGAAAAATAAATCCCAGTTTCTGGTTCCTGAATCTGGCCAGTTTTTGGTCGGAAAAACGGCTGATATCCTGCTCATCAATTTTTATGCTTCCCTTTGATGGTTCATCCAACAGGCCCATAATGTTAAGCAATGTACTTTTTCCACAGCCCGATGGCCCCATAATGGAAAGGAATTCGCCTTTGGCAATGTCCAAACTGATCCCATTGATGGCGAGGGTCTCCACTGTATCCGTCCGGTAAACTTTTTCAATGTTGTTTAAGCGTATCATAATGTATAATTAGTAATTAAGATTTATTAATAGGTTATTTTTCTGTTTTTTTCGAAATCGTAAAGCGATAGGTAACGCAACTGGTAGTAGGCACCCCAGAAATCGCGTAACGATGAAACATAATCGCGTTTGGCCCTGTCGTTTTCCTGGAAAGCAATACTGAGGTCGGTAATGCTCAAATTACCCAGTACATAACGTTCGCTGGCTATTTTGTACTTTTCTGCCGCAATTTTTTCGGCTTTATCGGTTAGCTGGATCTGCTCTTTCATCATATTGAAAAGCGTTACCTGTGTTACAATTTCCTGTTTAAATGTCTGCTTATCCTGCTCTACCGTATAAGTGATCAACTGCTCGTTTGCCTGGGCCGTTTTGGTACGTGATTTTGATCTTCCCCAATCCATTACCGGGATAGAAAGCTGTAATTCTACCGTTTGCTGGTTTTTTGGCGAACGGTAAATGTCGAAAGCACGGTTTGCTGCATTAGAGAAACCCAGGTTGGCCCTTAATGTGGCTGTTAAACCGTTTTCTCCCTTGGCTTTTGCTACATCTCTTTTGGCTTCGGCCAGTCGACGGATAAAACCAATGGCTTCCGATCGGTTTTCGAAAGCTTCGCTGAGTACTTTTTCGGCAGCCACCGTCATTTGCGAAACTATCGAAGGCATGTCCAGTTTAATCCTGTCACTACCTTCGATGCCCACATAGCTGCGGAGGTTAAGTGTTGCAATTTCTACATCGCGTTTGGCCGTTCCAACCGCTTTTTGCGCATTTAAAACTTCGAGCTGAAGTTGTAAAATCTCATTTTTGGAAATTTTGCCCAGTTCGAACTTGGTATCGGCAATGTTTAAAATACGTTTGGTATTGGTGTAGTTTAAGTCGGCAATGTTCAGGTTTACCTGTGCCAGTAATAAATCGAAGAAATATTCGGTAACGGTAATGGCAATCTTTTCCTGTGTTTCTATAAAAACCTGTTTGCTTTCATTAAACTTTAAAGGCTCTATTTTTTTGTCCCACTTCAGGTTGTTAAACTGCAGCAGGGGCTGTGTATACCCGATGCCGTAAGGAATACCATTGTACAGCACGCTGTTCCTGTCGAAATCATCAAAACGCTGTAATTGTGTGGTTCCATAAATGGTTCCACCGGTTGCGGCAATACTTTGTGTAAAATTTAATGTCAGCGATGAGTTATCGTAATGTACCGGTTGAAAAAGAATGCTTCCGTTAGGTTGCTGCACCTGTGTATAGCTTTTGGTATAGCCCGGTAAAATCCCCTCTAAAGCCAGCTGCGGCTGATAATTTGATTTAAACGTGCGCCATTCCCAATATTTGGTTTCTTTTACTGTAATGGCCTGTTTGGCTGCAATAGAATTGGATTTGGCCATTTCTACTACCTGTAGCAAGGTTAGCCGCAGGGTATCGGCCTTTTGAAAGGCAAAACCTCTAAAACCGATAAGCGTTAATGCAGTAAGTATAAATTTTATCCACATAATTTTAATTACTGATGGTGATGGTTTTGGTGTTTTTATACTCGCCCATATCAGAAGTGATTACTTCGTCGCCTGCTTTTAAACCGCTCAAAATTTCTACATAATCGAAATTAATTAAGCCTGTTTTAATTGAACGGCGTTCTGCAATCCCGTTTTTTAGCACGAAAACATCCTGAAGATTGGAACCATTAAATGCAGGGCCGTTAGCAACCCGTAGAACGTCGTTTCTGATAGCTGTAACGAGAAAAACATCAACTTTTTGGTTCGGGCGCAGCTCCTTGCTGTCTTTTTGGTTCAGTTGGATATCGAATGAAACAATGGCGTTATTTACCGCAGGTGAAATGTTTACCACCGAACCGCGCAACTGGGTATTGCCGATGCGGATAATAGCCGTCATGTTATTGTGGATTTTATCCAACAGGTTGTCCGGCATGCTGCCGGCTACTTTAAAACCGCTTAAGTCGGCAATTCTTACCAACGCATCGCCTTCGTGCACACTTGCACCTATATTTTTGTTTACCCAGGTAATTACTCCTGGCCGGGTGGCAATTAAATCGGCCAGATCGAGTTTACGTTTCAAGGCATCCAGATCTTTTCTTTGTATGGCCAGGGCGATCTCTGCTTCCCTGATCTCGATTTTCATCGTCTGTTGTTTGCTTTTGATCTCGTTTTCCAACTGAAGTTTTTCCAGTTCCGCAACTTTCAGGTTCAATTCGGCGGCTTCTACATCCTCCTTGGTTCCGCCGCCTGCTTTTAACAGCCTTTTTGCTGAAGAAACAGCATCATTAAGGTTGCTGATACGCAGTTGTTTAATACTGTTATTCGATTTGATGTCGTAAAAACTTTTCTCCAGGTCTAATTTCAGTTTACTGATCTCGTTCTCTTTCGATTCCATCTGGAACTGCAGTTTGCCATAATCTGTTTCGCTCACCGATTTATCGAGCAATAAAATCGATTGTCCTTTTTTTACTTTGTTGCCGGCATCCATCAGCACATTTTTTATCGATGCATTAATCGGACTGGTTAAAACCTCTTCAAATTCGGGCAGCACTTCGCCGGTTGCGTTAATGGTATTTTCGATGATCCCGGTTTCCACTTTAGCTGTGGTAAAATCAGCAAGGCTTAAAGAGGGTTTAAAAAAGAACCTCACCAGCCATATTCCGATTACCAATACAATAATGATGGTGAAAATGAGGAGATAGGTTTTTTTCTTTTTTTGTGAAGAAACTTCTTCTTCAATGATTTTGTCCATTTAAAAATAATTTACACCAGGCTTTACAAGAGCGGTGCCATAATTATTTTGCTGAAATTCAGTGTTTTATGTTTTTGTTCGGTTTTAAAAATGCCCGAAATCGAACATCTTGTTTGTTATCGGGCAATATGGTTGTTAGTTGGGATTTCTGCTAGTCGGGATTTGTAATCCCGGCTTGAGTGTTTGTAATCCTTGTTGAACGACTTTAATGCGAGTGGTTCGTGGAGACACGAACCACGGGAACACGAACCACGGGAAAAAGTTAGTTGGGATTTGCAATCCTGACTTAAGAGCCAAGGATTTTTAATCCTTATTAGTGGATTATAAATCCACAGTACAAAGGTCGGGATTACAAATTCCGATAAACATCACTACCGTGTGGACACAATTCCAAAGATATTTTTTTTCGCTCCTATGCCGCGGGGC
>NZ_DJDT01000205.1 GCF_002432345.1 Pedobacter sp. UBA5917 | reverse complement strand
CGATTAACCAGTTTATACAGTTAACCAATTAACCGTTTAATCACAATTAACGTATATTTACAAAAAATGATGTCAATATGTCTGCAATAGAAATTATTTTAATCGGTGTGGTGATCCTGCTTATTTTTGGTGGTAAAAAACTGCCCGAATTAATGCGCGGGATAGGGCGGAGTGTAAAAGAATTTAAAGAAGGAAAAAACGAACCTCCCGCTAAATAATAACGCTTTCTAAAACTTTCCTTTGTGGGTATTGTTTTTAATTTAAAATAATTCTCAAAATGGAAAATCAAGAACAAGCCAAATCTAATTTCAGTAAAGAAAATGCAAAACATCCAGAGCAGGGTTTAAATAACTGGAACGATCGTTTGGATGAAAATCTGGAACCGGAAGATCATAATAATGGCACGGCCGATGAAAAAGCGAAAGATTTTTCTGAAAAATACGGCAGTGGCGATCAATCTGATAAAAACAACAACTGAATATTTATTCTTTAATTGACTTAAACTAGTTTCATATAATAGTGCTTTTTATTTCTGTTCAGGTAATGGAAAATCGCTGGATGCTATAATTTTTTAGAAAAGAACAGCTGATGCTGAACTGGTTCGTGCCCTTCTTGATAGTTTTTGTGGTGATGTAAGCTATTGTCTCATAGGGATAAAACATCCTTATTCCAATTTTTTTACACCAACCCTGTAATTTATTACATAAAACGTAGTTTTTTGCTTTAAAAAAATGTTAATTTTTTTTCATGTGGTTTGATTAATAGTATATTGCATATCTAATCAAACAAACATGTGTAACGTTTTCGAACTAAACTAATAGGTTAATGGGTAGGCATTGGTTATTGGTTTTACTGTTTTCTTTGTTGTTTACCAAGCTATTTGGCCAGAATGTTTCTAATGAAGGGACTGATTTTTGGACAACCTTTCCTACGCACGTACCTGCCGGGGCAACTAATGGTGTAGTACCTTATGGGAATATCGCCATTTTCGTAACTTCAAAAGCAACTTCCGAAGCAACTGTAACCTGTGGCAGTGCACCACCTGTTACCAAAATTATACCCGCAAATACTGCCGTTAGATTTGATGTGCCAAGGGCCGACGCCTATATTGATAAGGCAACCGATGCAAACCGTGTTTTAACAAACAAGGGCATACATATCAAAGTTACAGATGGCAAGCCAAAGGTTTCTGTTTATGCCCATATTTATGGAAAAGCACGATCGGCCGCTTCCCTGATCTTACCATTTGAAACCCTGGGACAGACTTATTATTCGATGAATTTTACCCAGACAAACGGGGGAAATAATTTCCTGACATTGGTTGGGGTAGAAGATAATACCGATGTAATCCTGCATGAAAAAAACGGGAATAAAATACCCATTACTTTAAGTAAAGCAGGTGATGTTTACGAGTACCTTGCACCCGGAAATGAAGATTTAACCGGTGTTTATGTTGAAATCGATGGAACAACATCATCTTGCAAGCGTTTTGCGGCTTTTTCTGGTTCTTCGGCATTGGGGATTGTATGTAATTCCTCCCAAGATCCTTTATTCCAGCAGCTTTACCCAACAAACAGCTGGGGTAAAAATTATGGTGTTGTACCTTTTATAAACCGGAGATATATTTTACGGATACTGGCACAGGAGGATAATACAAGTGTAACCTACAATGGTATTACACAAACGATTAATAAAGGGGCATTTATCGAAAGCGGATTATTAACCGGTTCTACTTATATCACTGCCAATAAACTGATCAGTGTGGCAGAATACGCACTTTCTCAAGATTGTTCTTCAGTAAGTGGCGGATCTGTTATCGGCGATCCGGAAATGGTGATTTTGAACCCGATTGAATTTAATATTAGAGGGGTTACCGTATTCTCTTCCGACCTGGAGGCCATCCGTAATAAGTATATAAATGTGCTGATCAAAACAGATAAAATCCAGGGATTTAGATACAACGGTGTAGCTCCAACCAGCGCTTGGACAGTTTTAAGTGATAATCCACTTTATTCGTATACCCAAATCCCTGTTAATCAGGAAAGTGTTACGCTCACAGCTGCCGATGGCTTTAATGCCATTGCTTATGGTTTTGGCGATCACGAATCTTATGCTTATTCGGCAGGTACAAATTTATCATCAAACAATTACCTCAGCGTTTATAACACTTCGAGAAACGAAGAGGGGCAAAATGGCTGTGTGGGCGAAAATTATAATATTAAGATCTCTGTCCCTTATCAGCCTAACCGGATCAGTTGGTCGCTCGATAACGAAGCTGCTATTCTTCAAAATCCTCCTGTGTTATTAGAAACCAATACCTTACCTGATGGAACTAAAGTATACACTTATGAATCACCCTACTCCAAAACTTATACAACAAAAGGTAAACATAGTTTGGATGTAATAGCTTACCTGCCAAATGTATCTGCATGCGTATCGGGAGATTTGGTAACAAACTACAATTTTGAAATTTACGATCTCCCCACGGCCAAATTTGATCCGTTGATTGGCTGTAGTGGTACAGGTGTTAAATTTACCGACAAAAGTGTTTCAAATTCTGATCTGGCTATCACAAAATGGCTTTGGGATTTTGGCGATGGAAGTGCTCCTTCTACCGAACAGCATCCTGTACATACCTATGCAAAAGCAGGCGAATACTTTGTAAGGTTAACCGCTAGCACTGAATATAATTGCACTAATACCTCAGATCCGGTAAAAATTATCATAAACCCTTTACCGCTCGTTGATTTTGACATTAATGGGGTTTGTACCAGTTCGCCAACGCTGTTAACCGATAAATCTACAATAGAAACCCCGGGAAAGATGGTGAAATGGACCTGGGACTATGGTGATGGAAGCCCTGTTGTAACATCCGACAATAATGTTGTTCCTCCAAATCAGTATACTACCGCAGGCCCTTATACCATTACCTTAACTGTAGAGAGTGATAATAAGTGTATCGGCGTAAAAACTAAAGATATCAAAGTTTATGATCCCCTGAAAGATATTGATTTTATACTGCCCGATTTCTGCCTGGATGATGGCGTGGCAAAATTTAAAAATACAACCTTAAATCCTGACGGAACGACTACGGGTTTATCTGCACAATGGACTTATAGTTTAAATAATGTGGTTATTGGTTCATCTTCAGGTTTTGATGGCGCATTTTCGCCCACTGCAACAGGAGATTATACCGTTAATTTAACCGTTAAAAACCAGTACGGATGCAACAAATCTTCTTCTAAAACATTTACGGTCAATGGTGCGGTTAAAGAAGCGAAGTTTTTGATTGTAAAAAACAATGTATGCGTTAATGATGAAATCATCATCAGAAACCAGTCTAATACTTTTGCAGGAAAGATTACCAAAATTGTGATTTACAGAGACAATGATAATGAAACCAGTATTTATAAAACCATCCCTTACCCTGATGAGAGCGATATTGTGATAAAATACAATAGTTTTGGTGGTAATGCCAATCACAGCCCTAATATCAGGCTGGTTGCTTATTCGGGCGAGAGCTGTTTTAAAGAAGATATACAGCAGGTTACCGTAAGGCCGATGCCGCAGTTATTATTTGATGATATGTCTGCCGTTTGCGAAGCGGATGGAACAGTACTCATTACGCAGGCAAAACAGAAGGCCGGAGCGGAAATGACAGGCCCGGCGGGAGTGTATTCTGGTGATGGCATGAAAGCCGATGGTACCTTTAATCCTAAAATTGCAGGCCCCGGGCCGCATACCATTACTTATACTTTTACACCTGATAATGGTTGCCCAAACTCGATCAGTAAAGAAATATTTGTGAATAAATCGCCGTTGGCAGATGCGGGTACACTGGTTTACCTACTGGCGGGGGGGCAGATCGAAATTCCGGCAGCTGCAGAGGGAAACAATTTAAAATACGAATGGACCCCTGCAACCGGACTTAATAAAACTAATGTGCTTAGGCCCACCGCCTCGCCCGATGAAGATACAAAGTATACATTAACCGTAACTACGCAGCCCGAAGGTTGTACAGCTACATCAACCGTATTGGTAAAAGTGCTGCAGGCATTAAATCCACCCAATACCTTTTCGCCAAATGGTGACAATGTAAACGATACCTGGATCATAAAATACCTGGATTCTTATCCAAATGCCACTGTTGATGTATTTAACAGAAATGGTCTTAAAGTATTTTCGAGCAAAGGGTACAGGATTCCATTCGATGGAACCTATCGGAACGAGCCACTGCCGGTTGGGGTTTATTACTACATTATCAACCCTCAGAACGGCCGTAAAACTATAACAGGACCTCTCACCATAATCAGATAATATTGAAGAAGCTCATTACCATATTTTCTATTTTTGTAACTTTTAGTGGTTTTGCGCAACAGAAACCACAGTATACGCAATACATTTTTAACCAGTATCTGTTAAATCCGGCACTTTCAGGTATCGAGAATTATGTTGATTTTAAGGCTGGTTACCGTAAACAATGGTCGGGCATTACCGACGCACCCCAAACTTCATTTGTATCTGCACATTGGGCATTGGGCGATAAGGAGTTATGGAGTAATGCACTTACATCTTTTCCCGAACAAACCGGTAATCCGATGGATCGGAACTATACGCAGAATTACACTTCATCGCCATCGCACCACGGAATGGGGGTAACGGCAGTATTGGATAAAACAGGCCCGATTAAAAGGCTGGATGCCAATGTTACTTATGCCTATCATTTACAGTTGAATAACGACTTCAATTTATCAGCTGGGGTTGCAGCAGGGATTTCGAGTATCTCGCTGGATTTAAATGCCCTTACTTTTGATACGCAGATCGATCCGATCCTGAACAGGGCGTTGATTAATCAGGTAAAACCCGATTTAAGCCTGGGCTTATGGTTGTATGGTGCACGGCTATTTGCCGGTTTATCGGTACAGCAGATTTTGCCCCAGAAATTAAGCTTTTCGGGCGACGAAAATTATAATCTTGGTAAAGAAGTGCCGCATTATTTTGCCACTGCAGGATATAAGTTCTATGTTGATGAGGATGTTGCAGCTATACCGTCGGTTATGGTTAAATATGTTTCGCCGGCACCCGTTTCTTTCGATTTAAATCTAAAACTGGCCTTTAAAGATAAAGTTTGGCTGGGCGGAAGCTATCGCAAAGATGATTCTTTTGCGGCAATGGCAGGTTTTAATATCGGTAAAATGGTTAACCTTACTTATTCTTACGATTTTACTACCTCTCAATTAAAACAGGTAAGCAGCGGAAGCCACGAAATTGTACTCGGCTTAATGCTGAACAATATTTATAAAGTACCGTCGTATATCCGGATATGGTAGTTTAATTGGTATATGCAAAGAAGTCAAGCTGATTTTTTTAGCCTGATAGATGCTAGTGTTCTATAAATACCCCGTTCAAATTGATCGTCATGCTGAATTTATTTTATTAGCCGTTTTTATTGTTTTCAAAGGTCTAATAGCTACTTCGTGGTCAGCATCCTTCCTGCTATATAGACCCTGAAATAAATTCAGGGTGACGACTAGATTTTAGAGTCGCTTGAGAAAATATTTTAAAGCTGTATTAATTGTCGAACTTAAGTTTTTAAAGAAACAGTTAACTGAAAACTGCCAACTGAATTAAAGTTCTTTTCTTAACCTCGCAACCGGAATATTCATCTGCTCACGGTATTTTGCAACAGTTCTGCGGGCGATATTGTAACCTCTTTCCTTTAAAATTTCGGTCAGTTTTTCGTCTGCCAAAGGTTTGCGTTTATCTTCATTGCCAATGCAATCTTCCAATATTTTCTTAACCTCTTTATTCGAAACCTCTTCGCCATTTTCCGTCTGGATAGCTTCCGAGAAGAAAGATTTTAAAAGGAAAGTGCCAAATTCGGTCTGTACATATTTAGAGTTTGCCACCCTCGATACGGTAGAAATATCCATATCGATTTTATCGGCAATATCTTTTAAGATCATTGGGCGCATTTTACGCTCATCGGCCGTTAAAAAATACTCGTATTGGTATTGCATAATCGCATTCATTGTTTTTAGCAATGTTTGCTGACGTTGTTTAATCGCATCGATAAACCAACGCGCCGAATCTAATTTCTGTTTTACAAACTGAACGGCTTCCTTAAGTTTTTTATCTTTTGAAGAGGCTTTATCGTAATGCTCGAACATTTCCTGGTAAGACCTGCTTACCTTTAATTCGGGTGCATTTTTTGAGTTTAATGTTAAAATAAGTACACCATCGTTATTGCTGATATGAAAATCAGGAATAATCTGCATCTGTTTCGTGGTTACCTGGTTTGCATCACCCGGTTTCGGGTTTAAGCGCAAAATTTCATTCACCACTTCTTTCAGTTCCTCACTATCAAGACCCAAACTTTTCTCTAATTTATCGTAGTGTTTACGTGTAAATTCGTCGAGGTAGTTTTCTACTACATTTATAGCCTTAATAATGATTGGATTATGGACATCCTTCCTTTTTAACTGGATCAACAAACATTCTTTCAGGTCTCTGGCGCCAATGCCCGGAGGATCAAAACTTTGGATCAGTTTTAACATTTCCAGTACATCTTCTTCCTCAACCATCACATTCTGCGAGAAAGCGAGGTCATCGATCATCGAACCCAGCGGACGGCGTAAATAACCATCATCATCCAAACTGCCTATAATCTGTTTGCCTACTATAAAATCCTGATCGGATAGGGGCGTAAGATCTAATTGTTCCTGTAAACTTTCGAAAAAGGTACTTTCGATGGCTATGGGAGTCTCTTTTTTCTCCTCGTCATCGTCGCCATTGTTGTAATTGGTGCTGTAATCGTTGGCCGAATCGTCCTGTAAATAATCATCTACATTAAATTCGTCCATACTGGTATCTTCCGATGACTGTTCGTAGTCGTCCGTTTTGTCGTTTAAATCGTCGTACTCACTTTTCGGCTCGTCCTGCGTCATTAAACTCGGATCTTCAAGAGCGGGGTTTTCTTCCAGTTCTTCCTTTATACGCGTATCTAAAGCAACAGTTGGCACCTGTAACAGCTTGATAAACTGTATTTGTTGTGGTGATAACTTCTGTAATAACTTTTGTTGTAGATGTTGCTTTAGCATATTAAATATAAAAGAATGGGGCAAAAATAAACAATAGATTTCAGATATTCTCTGCAATTCATCTAAATGCTATCGATATGTCCGGTTTTTAAAATTATTTCCTAAACATTTGTATTGAGTTTAATGTTTGCTATTTTAGTAAATAAATAGAACTAAACTTATAAAGTATGGGATTTGTAAAAGAATTTAAAGATTTCGCAGTTAAGGGAAATGTGCTTGACCTGGCTGTCGGTGTAATCATTGGTGCAGCATTCGGAAAGATTGTAAGCTCATTGGTTGAAGACATTATTACGCCTGCGGTTTTAGGACCGGCATTAAAGGCAGCTGGTTTAGAAGACTTAAGTAAACTGACCATTGCGGGTACAGCCATTAAGTACGGTAACTTCCTATCGCAGGTAATTTCATTTATTATTGTTGCATTTGTACTCTTTTTGATCATTAAGGGAGCAAATAACCTAAAGAAAAAAGAAATAGCTGCTCCGGCTGCGCCACCTGCACCTACAAAAGAAGAAGTGCTTTTAACAGAAATCAGGGATTTATTAAAAGCAAAAGCATAAAACCAAAGCTCCGCAGAATAGTCCCATCTGCGGAGCTTTTTTATTTAATAAAGACCCTGAAATAAATTCAGGGTGGTGGTCGCTTTAGAAATAATCGAACTAAGATTAATAACTCCTTTTTACCAATGGGTCGGTAATAATTACATAATCGCCAAGATTTCTGAACTTTTCCCAATCCGGGCTGGCAAAACTTTTGTCTGAAAATGATGAAATGTTAAGTATTTTTAACCTTGGGTTGGCCTGTGCCAGTTTGGCCAGTGTGCCCAGTTTTTCATCACTATGGAAACGGCCATTAAGCTGTAAAACCTTTATGCCTTTATTTGCTTTCACAAATTTGTTGATAGACCATGCCATGGTCGCATCCCAAAGGTTTTGGGTCTGGTAAATCTTCATCGATCCCATACTGTGGCCACCCAGCGTTTCTGTAAATTTCTCATAATACCTTCCCTGCGCGGTATCAATAGGTGTTGGGGGTAAAAAATTGAATGAGGTTTTAGGGAAATTTTCTAAGGCTTTTAATCCGCCCATTGTAACTGCATTGCTGTATCGGGTGGCTGCATTGGCGGCAATAACTTTTATGCTGTTGGCCCTGGCATATTCTACCAGGGGTTTATAATCTTTATAATTTCCCCAGGCCCGGCCTTCTTTAATAAAGTTTTTTTCCGAAATCAGCCCTGCCAAATATTCGTCTACCTCCGGTTGTACATCGGTATGGAACATTTCCATCGATAAAGCGGTTTTTCGCGGATATGCGGTACTGAGTTTTTTAAAAATTTCGGCTTCCAGGTAATGCCCTATCGAATCGTTATGGTCTTCGCCAAAAAATAACACATCTGCCGTGGCCATATCACTGATAATATCGTCTACAGAAATGTTCTTTTGCTTTTTTACGTCGTAAATTTTGTAATGGCTGCTTATTTCCTGCGCATACAGTGCCGTAGAAATGCTGAAGCCAATCATTAATAGGAAAAATTTCATGGCTTCAAAATAACAAAATAATTTTCACCGATAAAATAATGCCGCTTACCGCCATTTTGCCATTTCCTGCGCTATATATATATTATGGTTGGATGCTTATCAATACTTTTGGATTATTAATTTACACACAATGGATAACCTTAATCATAACAATAATAATAACCGGAACAATAGCTCCAGGGCATTGAGCGGTTTCATCATAGCAATTATAGGATTTGGACTCTTGTTAAATAACATGCACTTAAATATTCCAAACTGGATATTAAGCTGGTCTAATTTTTTAATCTTAATAGGAGTATTTATCGGCATTCGTCGTAACTTTAAGGGAGTAGCCTGGCTGATCCTGATTTTGATCGGCGCTTATAACACCCTGGATAATATACCCGATCTGAATTTCGACCCATCCAAATACGCTTTAGGTATAGGTTTAGTCATCGTTGGAGGCTTTTTGATATTCAGACCGAAAGATTCGGAGCTTTCTTTTCTGAAAAGTAAAGCCCGTAAAAAGGCCAAATTTGATTTTGACGGAACTAAAAGCGATAAAACGGCAAATAATAACGATATTATTGATGTAATGGCTGTTTTTGGCGGAAGTACACAAACAGTTTATTCAAAAAACTTTCAGGGGGGGGATATTTCGGCGGTATTTGGCGGAGCGGATATCATCATGACCCAGGCCGACTTCCCCGAAACGGTATCGCTTGATGTAACGGCGGTTTTTGGTGGGATTAAACTGATCGTGCCACAGAACTGGGCCATAAAATCGAACGTAACTGCCCTGTTTGGCAGTGTAGAAGATAAAAGATCGCACGTAATGCCGGTGTCGGAAATGACAAAAACACTGGTTTTGGATGGTACAGCATTATTTGGGGGGATCGAGATTAAAAGTTTCTAAACATTTATTATAAAACATCGCCTATGAAATGGTTTGCAGTAAATTGTATCTATCAGGTAATTTGTGGTGAGGGGAAACATAGCCCCCAGTTTAATGAGCAAACACGCCTGATACAGGCAGATGATATTGCGCAGGCCCTGGAAAAGGCAAAATTGAATGCCGTACATTTTAACCAGCCATTTAATAACTGTATTGGCGATAAGGTGGTATGGAAGTTTTTAGGTGTAGGGGGAATATCGGAGGTAGAAGAGCCTGCCGATGGTGTGGAAGTAAGTTCGAAGATTGTTGAACCGAAATCGGTTGATAAATACCTCGAAAAGCTCGAGCACCGCAATAAATCATTAACTAATCAAAACCGTTTTGACAACTAGACCTTTATCCGTTCCACAGATACAGAAAACATCGCTTGCACTCGCAATCGTTTGGACTGCAATATGTGGTGTTGGATTACATTATGTGGTAAATTTTTCGTGGTGGATATCCGTAACCGATAGCCTGGTCAATAATTTTTTATTGGCGCTTGCCTGTATTGCGATAAGCAATATGCTTGGGTATTATCAGCCTAAAAACGAGCGTATCCTTTATGTGCTCATCATTACGCTGGCACTTACCTTTGTAATTATTTATATCGCAAAATATGGCATGCTCCTTATTTTTGCTGATTATAAGGCTTATAAGGATTTCTATAATTTCTCTTTTGCTTTCCGCGGCCTGATCTCTTTTATGTGCCTGGGATGGTGTGCATTGGCCAATATTTTATGGTACAGGCTCGAAGAGCAATCAGAAACACACGAAAGGCTTACAGCGGCAAAAAGTTTGGCCAAAGAAGCAGAGCTGAATAAATTAAGGCACCAGCTCCAGCCGCACTTTCTCTTTAACAGTTTAAATTCGGTGTTTGCACTTACCATGGTAAACCCGAAAGAAGCAGGGGTGATGATTACCAAACTGGCTTCTTTCCTCCGCGGAACCTTAAAACGCGACGATGAATTATGGGTTTCGGTAGAAGAAGAAATGGAATATATCCAATTGTACCTTGATATAGAAAAGGTGAGGTTTAGCCATAGGTTGAACATAGAGGTAAACGTAGCTGAAGATACCCTAAAACTCTGCCTGCCGGGAACCTTATTGCAGCCTATTGTAGAAAATGCCATAAAATTCGGACTGTATAATACGTCTGCCGGCATTACCATCAAAATTGATGTTACCGTTGAATATAATATTTTAAAGCTGCGTGTACAAAACCCTTTCGATCCGGAAATGAAAGCGGCCGGTGGTACAGGATTTGGTTTAAGTGCCATTAAACGAAGGTTATATCTGTTATTTGCAAATACCCATTTATTACAAACCGATATTGAGGCAAATAATTTATATATTACCACCCTAAAAATTCCACAAAAAAATGATCAGAACAATACTAATTGACGATGAGCCTTTAGCAAGAGATATTGTAAAATTTTATCTTTCCGATCATGCAGAAATAGAAATTGTGGCCGAATGCGGCGATGGATTTGAAGGTTTAAAAGCAATTACGCTGCACAAGCCTGATCTGGTTTTTCTGGATATCCAGATGCCCAAAATCAGCGGTTTCGAAATGCTCGAACTGGTTGAAGATAAACCTGCAGTAATTTTTACCACCGCCTTTGATGAGTATGCCATAAAAGCATTCGAGGTTAATGCTGTAGATTATCTGCTTAAACCGATCGATAAATCGCGTTTCGATGCTGCGATTAAAAAATTGCCGAATAAATTAAACCAGACAGAAAATACGGAAGCTGTTTTAGATGCTGCGGCATTAAGTCCGGCTCAAAACAATAGGGTAGTGGTAAAAAAAGATGGCGTAATCAAGATCATTCCGGTTGCCGATATCAATTACCTCGAAGCTGATGATGATTATGTGAAATTAAGCACTGTTGATGGCGTATTTTTCAAAAATAAAACCATGGCCTATTTCGAACAGACGCTCGATGCCGGTCAGTTTATCCGTATACACCGTTCGTACATCATTAACCTGGCGCAGGTAACCAAAATAGAGTTAAAGGAAAAAGATAGTTACGTAGTGCTGTTAAAATCTGATATCTGGCTGCCCGTAAGTAAAACAGGTTATGTAAAACTGAAAGCAGCTTTGGGTCTTTAAGATTTAAAATTAATAACACAGTGAAAGAAGGATTAATAGAATTTGCAACAAAATGGCATGAGGGGCAAAAGCGGAAATATACATTAGAGCCTTATGTAAACCATTGCATAGAAGTTGCTGAACTGGCAGAGGCCAATAATATTCCGTTTGGATACGAAATAGGTTTGTTTCATGATTTATTAGAGGATACATTGTGTACGATCTCAGATTTGAGCTCTCTGTTGGCATCAAGATATTCTGCTTACGAGGCCGATTTTATTATTAACGGTGTTGTAGCATTAACCGATATTTACGTTCCTGCCAATTTCCCTAGTTTAAACAGGGGAAAAAGAAAGGTTTTGGAAGCAGAAAGATTAGCTGGTATATTACCAACCTATCAGAGCGTTAAATATTGCGATTTGATCAATAATACAGCATCCATTGTTGAGCGCGATCCAAGTTTTGCAGTTGCCTATTTGGCTGAAAAAAAATACATTCTTAGTATAATGAACAAAGGAAATGCAGACTTATACCAGGCCGCACTTGGTATTGTTGATTTATAGACATGCCGTTCCGTAGGAACGCCTCATGGGTAGAAAAAATACGGATAAGTATTTTTTCGTTCCATCGGAACGGATCATGGGTTGCCGTTGGAGAAAAAACAATATGTAAATGGCCCATTTGCCCTGTTTTTCAAAAGATTTTTTACATTTGCATTTAAATAGAAAAAATAATAATTGATCACTCTTGCATTTGTAGAGAAATCGCTTTATATTTGCACCTCTTAATTTTACAATAGATAATATACAGTCATGAAAAGAACATACCAACCTTCGCAAAGAAAGAGAAGAAACAAACACGGCTTCCGCGAAAGAATGGCAACAGCTAACGGCAGACGAGTATTAGCATCACGTCGTGCTAAAGGAAGAAAAAGATTAACAGTTTCTGACGAACGCAAGCATAAAGCATAATTTTTGATTGCTTTTCCGTTAACCCGGAATTGGCAGATCAGAATCTGCAGTTATCAATCAAAAATATATGTACACATTCAGGAAAGAAGAACGGTTATGCAGCAGGAAACATTTAGACCTGTTGTTTAAAAACGGTTCTTCTTTTTTATTATACCCATTTCGGGTTTCCTACCTCTTTATTGATGAAGCAGCCGATGTACAGGCGCAGGTAGTCATCAATGTTCCTAAAAAGAGGTATAAAAGGGCGGTTGACCGTAACCTGCTCAAACGCCGCATCCGCGAGGCTTACCGACTAAACAAACAAGATAAATTATATCTTCCATTGCCTACAGATCGTGGATTGCTTTTGTTTTCCATCCAGTTCGTTGGTAAGGATAAATATGAGTTTGCTTTTATAGAAAAAAAACTGATCGCTACCTTTAAGCGTTTCCAAAATTTAATCCAGCCCAATGAAGTTGATCAATAAAATATTCGGCTGGTTCTTTTTAGGCCTGATCAAAATTTATCAATATGCCATTTCACCTATGCTAGGTGCTAACTGCCGTTTTACTCCAACCTGCTCGCAATATGGAATAGAAGCAATTAGGAAGCATGGTCCGTTTAAAGGTGGGTGGTTAGCGTTAAAACGTATTGGTCGCTGCCATCCCTGGGGTGCACACGGGCACGATCCGGTTCCTTAATGGTTTATTAGTTCACTGGCCATTGGTTCATTGGTAAACTGAAAACTGATTATTGTTTAATTGCAGGATTGTTAAATTGTTAACTGCAAATTGCCAACTGTAAACTGGTTATTTGATTATTGATTAATGCGACCGTCATCTCGATCGGAACGCAGTGGAGTAGAGAGATCTATCTCGAGACAGATTTAGCTTCGCTGAGCCTTCGGGTTCTCGACTACGTTTCACTCCGCTCGAAATGACGGTAACTTAGGGGAGTTAAGCACAGAAACACCTTTTTCAACAATATCGATTTTATGCGATAAATTATTCCTTAGGATGACACAGCGTAAATGGGTAACCGACTTTGGACTTCTGACTGCCGACTAAAATCTATATCTTTGCCCCATGGCTAGAATACTTCAAATAGAAACCGCTACGGCCATCTGTTCTGTAGCATTATCTGTTAACGGCGAAACAATTTCTTTTAAAGAGGAGCAGGGGCAAAACCTGCATGCTGCAAATTTAACCCTGTTTATTGATGAGGTGGTTAAAAACGCAGGATTAAGCTATCAGGAATTAGATGCCATCGCTGTAAGTAAGGGGCCGGGATCTTACACAGGCTTGCGGATTGGTGTTTCTACTGCAAAAGGACTTTGTTATGCCCTGGATAAGCCATTAATCGCTATCGAAACATTGGAAATGATGGCTGCAGGTTTTCTATCAGAAAATGCGGCTTATTCAGGTTTAATCTGTCCGATGATCGATGCCCGCAGAATGGAGGTTTATACTTCGGTTTTTGACGCTCAATTAAATATATTACTGCCAACCGAAGCTAAAATTATCGACGAAACAAGTTTTGCTGATCTTCTATCGCAGCAAACAATCACCTTTTTAGGCGATGGTGCGGCTAAATGTGCTGATGTTTTAACACAGCAGCATGCCCGATTCGATAATGCCAATTTCAATTCTGCACCCTACATGTCTAAATTGGCCAACCTGGCCTTCACGAATGCTAATTTTGAAGATGTAGCTTATTTCGAACCTTTTTACCTGAAAGATTTTGTGGTTACGCAATCCAAAAAACAACAGGCACAGGGTTAGGCTTATTTTCTTTTAAATATAGAAAACAGGCTTTTAAAGAAACTGCCACCATCACCTTTATCGTTTATGCCTGGTATTACATCTGCAAACTGAGGATGGTTAACCACATTGCCAAATTTAATGCCCACACCCATGTAAAAAGAAGCACCATTGGGGCCGCTGCCTATTGTTGCATCACTTTTAATCATTCCAGCAGTTTGAAAACTCGTTGCTACCAGGTTGTCGGTTCCTAAAAACAGCTCAAAATTTGGCGTCTGATATTTACCCTGTAGTCCAAGCATAAAAACACCATTCAGGTTATATAGCGGTGTTAAACTTCCTGATAGGTTGTTTGATATAAAAGTATTTACAAAAGCAATGTCGCCACCTTTATAAAACAGGTTTTTTGAAACAGCCACTGCCGGTTTGTAAAAACCGTAACGTTTAGAGAGGTATACATCCAGTTTGGCATTGGTTGGCGCCAAAAACTTTTTAGGTTGTTGCGCAAGCAGGAAAATGTCTTTTATTTCCTGGTTGGTGTTCGATTGGTTATGTTCTAAATCATCGATTACTTTAGTCTGATTTATGGTGGTACGCTGCGTATTACTCCGCCACCAGATAAAACCCAGATCTTTAACATTGGCCATCATAAATAAGCCTCTTTTTGTGGTATAATTTGTTCCGAAGCCAAATGATAATCCCGGGTTTTTAAAATTGGGGAAGAAGTTTTTCTTATCTACCTCGTTAAAATCCGAAAAATTTGCCGAATAAGTACCTGCAAGTCCGATCAGCATGGCCGATGCAGTGGGATCGATATAAAGGTATGAATCACTGATATCCAGTTTGTTGTATAAAATACCGCTTAATAAACTGGCTTTTAAACCAAAGGCAAGTCTTTTGTTCCAGTTTTCGCGGTAAGTAAAGCTAAACTGATGGTAACTTTGCTCATATCCCTTGGTATCAAATATGCCATAATATTGTTGTCCTTTATTAAAACGTTCGAAAGAATCGAAAATGGCCAAAGTTTCATTTGTATAATCGATGTGTGCATCCGATCTGATCTGCCACGAAAAACCCATTTCCTTTTGATACTTGTACGATTTAAAAAGACGAAACGTAGCCACATAAACATTACTGTTTTCGAAGAAATGGTTAATTTCTCCCGTTCCAAGCGGTATGCCAAGCGTATTATAGGTACCTTCCTGGGTAAGCCTGCGTATGATATATTTAGAACTTCCTTTATTGATAGCATTTACCCCGAAATAAGGCAGGAAAAAATTGGAAGAAAATTTCCGTGATGAATCAAGCGTGAAAGATTTCTGTGATGGATTTTCAAAGGCATCGAACATTGTTTTTGTACCAAAAAGGGCATATTGTTGAGCATTTGCAACCCCGAAGCTGGCCAAAGCCAGTAACGCAAGTAAAAGTTTCTTCATGTAAATTGTTTGCTGGACTGATTTCTTATTAACGGTTACTTAACGAATCTGGTATTTCTGGTTTTAAATATTTGTTTAAAAGCAAGTTAGTGATAAACTTGTTCCGCTCTGCACTCATCTGATAATAAAAAGTATCGAAATTTTTTAAACCGCTATCGGCCCTTAAATGTTTGTAAAAACCCAGTTGCACATTATTCCTTAAAATATCTGCCGAGTTTTTGGTGTTGATGTAGTAACTCACATTAGAAGTAGTCGAAATCTGGTTAACTGCATCCAAATATTGTGGCGTTTGGATCAAAAGCCGGTTGTTCTTATAGTCGTTTAAAAATGATTGTACCGTACTCGCATTATTGGCCACAATTAAATTGTTATCTACTATGGCGTAATATGGCCGACCAAACTTTTTAAAAGGTTCGCCGAAATAACTGTAAAGGATATCCGATGCTTTAAAAAGTTTAATGTCATCATTATAATCTGCACTTACATCAAGTAAAAGCTGTTTTACCTTTTCGCCGTTCGACAATGAAATTGCCCCCAGTTTTTCGGTTGTACTCAATTGGAAAAGAATGAACTGATTTTTGGTATAAGCCGCGAATATTGCGTTCAGATCTGTTCTGTATTCGTCTTTTATTTTTTTGATAACTGCAGTTGTTTTGTCTATTAATTTTGTCTGTTCCTGCCAGTTATTTAATTTTTTTAACCATTTGGCATAGTCATCATACGCATAGAGCGCATAATTCGCAGTATTATCGGGCAATATATTCTGGATTGTTGTGTTTTGTGCAGCTGTATTCTCGAACAGTTTAAGGTAGTTTTGCTGATCTTTTAATTCGGTGTTTCCGTTAAAAAGGATTTTTTCCTTACTGAAATTGTAGTTCAGTACCGCAAAACTGTTCTGTTTATTGAAAATGGCAATTTCTCCGTTTATATTTCCGGCAATAATATTTTTAAGTAACAACGGTGCCTGATTGAAATTGATATATACATGCGCCAATACATTTTTGATCTGCCGGTTATTCTCTTTGATGTATTCGGTAAAAGGATTTTCGGTTAAACGCACATTGGCATCATTAATCAGTTTTAATGAAGTAGAAACGGTTAACACCTGACCATGAACACCAAGATAAACTGATAAACTATCATTTAATTTAACAGTATAAAGTTCTTTTGAATTTTCGGTGATTGATGTTTTTGTTTTTAAAGCCCCGTAAAATTTTTTAATGTCGTTATCCGGTTGGATCTGTAAAGTAATCAGGAAATTTAAGCTTTTGTTCGAGTCGGGGAGTACGCTGATGTATACCTGTTGATCTTTGAGGTATTTATTGAGCAGGTTATCATCAATAATGTCTGATTTTAACTGCCGTAACAGGTTCATCTTATCTTTCCCTAAAACCTGTTGGATAAGCTGTTGACCTTCCATGATATCGTAAAATCCCTTATCGTTCTGGAAAGAAAATACCAGTGCCGCATTATTGGTTGCCGATTGCAGCGCCAGATCTTTCGCATCATTCTCATTACCCAATTTCGAAAAATAGAGGTAGGCCATAAAGGCCACGCCCAAAAATAATGCACCTGTTAGAATTACGATTTTTTTCATCTGCTGTGCAACAAATTTAATTTATTACATTGATTAGTGAGAAGTTCTTTGTCAATTTATTAATTTAGCGATTGCTACTAGCAGATAATTATGAATAAACGAATAATCCTTACCGCTTCTTTTTTTGGTGCTGTTGCTGTTTTGCTGGGTGCTTTTGGTGCCCATGGCTTAAAAGCTTTAATCGATGGGCCATCACTGGAAATCTGGCAAAAAGGTGTTGATTATCAGTTCTATCATACCTTCGCATTATTGTACCTTTCTACTTTTGCCCGTTACCGTAACAAGTTGATCAATATTGCTTATTTCTGCTTTACATTTGGCATTATCCTTTTTTCGGGTTCGCTGTATTTATTGGCTACACGGAGTATATCACATCTTGGTTTTACCGAATTTATCGGTCCGTTAACTCCTATCGGTGGACTTTTGCTAGTGTTGGGATGGATAATGCTCTTTTTTGCTGCATTTAAAGATAAGTAATGAACAGTTTCGAAAACGATATTTTTGCAGAAAGAGAAACACTTTTTGTTGAAGTTATTTTGCCATTATCTTTGGCGAAAAACTATACTTATCGTGTGCCTTTTGACCTGAATGATCAGATTGCCATCGGGAAACGTGTGGTGGTGCAGTTTGGAAAACACCGCATTTATACTGCTTTAATCAGCGGAATTACCAAACAGCCTCCAACAGTTTACGAAGCGAAATACATCATCGATGTTGTAGATGCTGAGCCTGTAATTACACCTATGCAGCTTAAATTCTGGAGTTGGATGACAAACTATTACATGTGCAACGAGGGCGATGTAATGGCCGCTGCATTACCCGCAAGTTTAAAACTGGCGAGCGAAACCATCCTGATCCTCCGTGAAGATTATAGCGAAGACACCGAACTCACTGAAAAGGAAGAAATCATCGTTAATGCGCTGAAACAGCAGCAGAAGCTTACGGTTAATGATGTTTCTAAACTTCTTGGACAGAAAACCGTATATCCGATCATCAACCATTTATTGGATAAAGAACTGATTCTGGTCGCCGAAGAGGTGGTGCAGAAGTACAAACCTTTGCTTAAATCGTTCGTAATTTTGAACGATTTTTATACCGAAGAAGAAAATTTAAAACAGTTGTTCAACGTGCTCGATAAAGCACCAAAACAACTGGATGCCTTATTGGGATATTTAAAGCTGCAAAAATCAAATCTCCCGATTTCTAAAGAACAGCTATTAGAAGCAAGCAATTGTGGACCTGCTGCATTAAAAGCCTTAACCGATAAGGATATTTTTGTGATAATGAAGAGGCCGGTAAGCCGCTTAGCTGCCCATGATGAAGAATTTAGTGTGAATTTTGAACTGAACGAAGGTCAGCAGAAAGCACTGGGCCAGATCAATGAGTATTTTACCGAGAAAGAAGTGGTTTTGCTACATGGTGTTACCGCATCGGGCAAAACGCAGGTATATATTAAACTTATTGAAGAAATTATCCAGAATACAGATGGGCAGGTATTATTCCTCTTGCCCGAAATTGCCTTAACCACACAGATTGTAGAGCGGATTAAACGTTATTTTGGTAATTCCATAGGGGTTTACCATTCTAAATTCAACAATAACGAAAGGGTAGAAATCTGGAACAAAGTGAGAACAGGGGCATATAAGGTAATCCTTGGTGCGCGTTCTGCCGTTTTTCTTCCTTTTCAGCATTTAAAATTAATTGTGGTTGATGAAGAACATGAACCATCTTATAAACAATACGACCCGGCGCCGCGCTACCAGGCTAGGGACGCAGCCATTTATTTAGGCTACCTACATGAGGCAAAAGTGGTTTTAGGCTCGGCAACACCATCTTTAGAAAGTTATTACAATGCTTTACAGGGCAAATACGGTCTTGTAGAAATGAAGGAACGTTTCGGGGGGGTACAATTACCCAATCAACAGGTGGTAAGTATTTCGGAAGAGACCAAGAAAAAAACGATGAGTTCGTATTTTTCGAGCGTACTGATCAAGGATATCGATCTGGCGCTTTCTAAAGGTGAACAGATTGTGCTATTCCAAAATAGGAGAGGCTATGCTACCATCCTAATTTGTGCTACCTGTGGTTATACTCCCAAATGCGTTAATTGCGATGTAAGTTTAACCTACCATAAAAGCAGCGGGAAACTTCATTGCCATTATTGCGGTTACCAGCAGAGCAGTGTTAATATCTGTCCGGCATGTGGCTCGGTGCATGTGGAGCAGAAAGGATTCGGTACCGAACGTATCGAAGAAGAACTCCGTTTGCTTTATCCGGAGGTTACCATTGCCCGTTTGGATATGGACAGTACTCGGACCAAAAACGGACTGCAACAGATTTTAACTGATTTCCAGGAAAAGAAAACAGATATTTTAATAGGGACCCAAATGGTTGCCAAAGGTTTGGACTTCGACAACCTGAACCTGATTGGCGTAATCAATGCCGATACCTTATTGGGATATCCAGATTTCCGTGCTTACGAGCGCAGTTTCCAGTTGCTGGCACAGGTTGCCGGTAGGGCAGGTAGAAGGGCAGATCAGGGAAATGTTTGCATCCAGACTTACGATGCCGAAAACCGCATTATAAAACAGGTGGTGAATAACGATTATGAAGGAATGTACAACGACGAAATTGTAGAGCGCGAAAAATTCCTTTATCCGCCATTTTCGAGAATGATCTTTTTGTACATCAAACATAAAGATTCGCACGTTCTGGATCATGCTGCCTTTACCCTTGCCAATATCCTAAAGGCAAAGTTTGGTAAAAGGGTTTTAGGACCCGAACAGCCATTGGTAAGCCGCGTGAGGAACCTGTATATCAAACAGATCATTATCAAAGCCGATAAACATACTGCCATCCAGAAAGTTAAAGATGCATTAAGGCAAACTTTGACAGAGTTTAATGCAACGAAAGAGTTTAAGGGTATTTTTACGCAGATAGATGTAGATCCGTACTAAAAATGAATGATTGATTGAATGATCCAATGAATGAATGGTAGAATGGAGTAACTACTCTTTAAGTCAAAACTCAAGCATTCAAAATTCATTCATTCAAAATTCAATAATTCCCTGATGTGGATAATGTATCATTCTCTAATTCAGGTAATCATTATTCAATCATTGAAAAATTCTTCCATTCTCCCATTTAGCGTTTGTATCACCGTTTAAGAAACGTTAATTTTGAAGTTCATGGCGTATAAATTTGTTGATAATTACCGGGAACGTGGCGCGAGAAAAAAGCTGGTTGAGCTGTTAAGATCCCGTGGGATTGAAGATGAGAATGTGTTAACAGCAATTGGCAAAGTTCCGCGTCATTTCTTTTTTGACGAAACTTTTTGGAACCAGGCCTATAAGGATATTGCTTTTCCGATAGGCGATGGCCAAACCATATCACAGCCATATACCGTTGCCTACCAAAGCGAACTGCTGCATATTAAAAACGGCGATAAAGTACTCGAAATAGGTACTGGTTCGGGCTACCAAACCTGCATTTTGATGGAATTGGGTGCCAGTGTTTTTACCATAGAAAGACAGGAAAATATTTACAACAGAACCATTCAGGTACTACCCGGAATGGGCTACAGGCCTACTTTTTATTGTGGTGATGGATCAAAAGGAATTGCTGCACATGCACCTTACGATAAAATTATTGTTACGGCCGGCGCACCTCTAGTGCCCGAAATTTTATTGAAACAGTTAAAGATTGGTGGTATTCTTGTAATTCCGGTTGGTGACGAGAAAACCCAGAAAATGGTTACTGTTATCCGAGTAAGCGAAACCGATTACGAAAAAATTGTACTGGATACCTTTAGATTTGTGCCGCTAGTGGGCGACCAGGCGTGGTGAGTTTAGTCCCTAGTCTTCAGTCCAGAGTCCCCAGTCGATGTTTTGACTCAGGACTCAAGACTCAGGACTGATGACTATCTCTTCATCGCTCTATCCAACTCCCTCTTCGTATCCCTGTCTTTAATACTATCGCGTTTGTCGAATTCTTTTTTACCCTGTGCCAGGGCGATTTCTATTTTGGCAAAACCTCTTTCGTTGATGAAAATGCGTAAGGGAACAATGGTATAACCTTTTTCTTCACCTTTAAGTTTCAGTTTCCTGATTTCCTTTTTCTGTAATAACAATGCACGGTCGCGCTTAATATCATGGTGGTAAAAAGAGCTGTGCGAATATTCCGAAACATGCAGGTTGCGCACGTAAAGGTTGCCGCCAATAAACATACAGAAAGCATCTGTCATGTTGGCTTTTCCCTGTCTGATCGCTTTTATTTCAGTTCCTAAAAGGGCAATGCCGGCTACGTATTTATCTAGTAAACTGTAGTCGAAATAAGCTCTTTTGTTTTTTATGTTGATGTCGTTTTTCAAAATTTAATAAAGTATATGTTGTTGTAATGTTCGGCAATGGTGTAAAATATACCTGCCGGGTTGCAAATATCCTAAAAATTGGTGTGATAATTTAATTTTAAGCCTTAAAGAAGTCAAGTTTTAATAGCAATGTGCATATTCAAACTTGAATCTTTGATTTATTTGATTTGGAAATGTTTGGTCCGTCGCTTTTGGCTTCTTCAGTCCCGCTTTCCCTCCTGCCAATTTGAAGGAAATTGGCATCCGTTCCAATCGGGTTTATTTAACAGCGGTTGGTGCAATAAACAGGCCGTTCATCCGCCGAAAAACTTTTGTTCAACAAACCCGACAGGAGCGAGCACGCAGTGTAACGAAGTAAAGCGGATGGCGGGGCTGCAGCAGCCATGAAAAACTGACATTCGTTTTCATATTATAATAATTGTTCAGGAGAGAAGTCAAGTTTTTATCGGGCAAATTGCATATCCAAACTTGACTTCTCTTGAACTAAAAATGTTCATCTGTTTGTAAAAGCTAAGGATATATTATTATGTTCGTATTTATTCAATTAAGTTTGGCGATAAAATATCTAAAATGAAATTCAGAAACTTACTTTTAATCTTATTATTAGCCCTTACTTTTCAGGCAAAAGCACAACAGCAACCTACACTGCTACCACAGTTTACTTTTTACCGTTTGGATGGCAAAGCTTTTACAAATACAGATATTAAACAGGGAAAAAAGAATCTGTTTATTTTATTTGATTGTACCTGCGAGCACTGTCAACGCGAAAGCAAAATCCTGAACGCCAATTATGCCAAGTTTAAAGATGTAAATATTTACATGATTACCATGGACGAAGGTTATATCATTCCACAGTTTTTCGATTCTTATGCTAAAGGTTTAAATGCAAAACCTAATGTATTGGTGCTACAGGATAAAAAACGTATGTTTATTCCTACTTTCATGCCAAAACAATACCCATCTATGTACATGTATTCGCCAGCTGGTAAATTATTGTTGTATCAATCAGGCGATGGCGGTGTAAAGAAAATGATGACCGTAGTAGGTAAATAATATATTTTTTTAACCACAGATCTATACCGATAAACATGTTATCTGTGTGGATCCGTGTGCTTCTGTGGTTAAACTAGCGGATAATGAGCACAGGGATATTTACCTTATGTCTAACCGAATCAACCGTGGTGCCGAAAATAAGGTCTTTTAGTCCCTTATGTCCGTGGGCACCCATCACCAAAAGTTCCATTTCGTTTCTGTTACTGATATCGGCTATGGCTTTGCCTGTATTCCCAAAGCCGATAAAAGGCGTCGAATCGTAACCCAAATCTTCCAGATTTGTCCGATATTTTTCCAGGTTTTCAGCGTCGCTTTTAGTTTCGTGATCCATTACATCATTGCCATGGTATCGGGCTGCAGCGGTTTCTACCACATGGATAAGGTAATAGTGGGCATCCTTACCACCCTGTATTAAAGCATGACGGATGGTATTTTTATCATTTTTTGAAAAATCTACCGCGATACCAATGCGTTTATAACTGATCTTATCAATTTTACCGATATCAAGGGCATTTCCATGGGGCACCAACTGCCTCGAGGCGTTCTTTTTCTTCTCTAGTAAAGGATGGAAAAAAACATAAAGTAATAACAGCACAATCAGGATCAAAGCCGGTACAACAATTACATAAATCCACCAGTTGTTGGCCTCTTTTGCCCAGCCACTTATTTCTTCTATCACCAGTTTTACATTCAATGCAATAATGGCTATGGCACTGGCCCAGGCCAAAACCTTTACCCAAAGTTTGATCGCAAAATCTTTCATCAGTTTTTTATCCGATGTAAAGTGGATCAGCGGGATAATGGCGAAACCCAGCTGCAAACTTAAAACCACCTGACTTAAAACCAATAATCCGCCAAGAGCATCGTCGCCATAATGCAAAATGGTGAAAAATGCAGGGATGATGGCCAATAAACGGGTAATTAAGCGGCGTAACCAGGGTTGTATCCTTAAATTGATATGGCCTTCCATAATAATCTGTCCGGCCAAAGTTCCGGTAACGGTAGAGCTTTGTCCGGCGGCAATTAAAGCAATTGCAAATAGGGTTGGGGCAACGCTGCCAAAAATGTTGGAAAGCAGTTTATGTGCATCCTGAATTTCTGCCACTTCGTGCAGTCCGTTTTTATAAAAAGCTGCAGCAGCGAGGATCAGTATGGCCGCGTTCACAAAAAAAGCGAGATTTAGCGCTACTGTAGTATCAATAAGGTTAAATTTTAAAGCTTCTTTTATACCTTTATTGCTCCGTTCTATTTTTCTGGTCTGCACCAAAGAGGAGTGGAGATACAGGTTGTGCGGCATTACGGTGGCCCCAATAATCCCGATGGCAATATAAAGTGCGTCGCCATTTAATATGGAAGGCTCAAATCCCCTTGCAATTTCTTTTAAAGAAGGCTCTACAATAAACATTTCGACCAAAAAGGAAACCCCAACGATAAAAACCATCGAAACGATGAAGCCTTCCATGGCCCTCATGCCCTTATTTAATAGGAAAAGTAGTAAAATGGTGTCGAAAATGGTAATGGAGATGCCCCATATCAATGGTAATTTAAATAAAAGCTGTAAACCGATGGCCATGCCGATAATTTCGGCCAGGTCGCAGGCAATAATAGCCGTTTGTGCCAAAGCGAATAAAGGAACGTTTGCCCAGCGCGGATAGGCCTGTTTTGAGGCCTGTGCCAAATCTAATCCACGCACAATTCCCAAACGGGCACTTAACGATTGTAAAAGCAGTGCAATAAGGTTCGACATCAGTAAAACCCATATCAACTGGTAGCCAAATTTACTGCCACCCGCCAAATCGGTTGCCCAGTTGCCCGGGTCCATGTAACCCACACTGATTAAATAGGCCGGACCGATGAAAGCCAAAATCCTTTTCCAGCCTTTACGTTTATCTGTATTTACGCTTTGATGTACTTCACTTAACGATTCAGTTTTTGCCATTACTGCTGATTAAAATATGTTTTGCAACTTCTCTACTAATATTTACCTGTTTATCGGATAATTTGATTTCTACTGAACCATCGAAATCGGTAACATCACTGATCTGGATTTGTTTGCCCAAAGTAAGCCCCAGCTTTTCTAAATGTTTTAAAAATGCCGAGCTGTGCTGACTAACGCCCGTAATGGTACCCGAATCGCCAACCTTTAATTCGATTAATTTGATAAACTGGGTTTTGGCAAAACGTCCGTTTTTATCTGGAATAGGGTCGCCATGGGGATCTGCCTTTGGAAAACCCAGAAACTCATCCAGTCTTTCGATCAGCTCAACCGATTTAATGTGCTCGAGCTCCTCGGCAACATCATGCACTTCATCCCATTTAAAATTTAATTTATCTACCAAAAAAACTTCCCATAAACGATGTTTGCGTACTATATCTATGGCAGTATTTTTTCCAATCTCTGTTAAAGTTACCCCTTGGTATTTAATATAATCAACCAGACCTTTATCGGCCAACTTCTTGATCATGTCGGTTACAGAGGCAGGTTTTGTCTGCATTTGCTCTGCAATGGCATTGGTTTGAACGTTTGTGGTGCGTTCTGCTAAATGATAAATTGTTTTTAGGTAGTTCTCTTCCGTGTAACTTTGCATTTATGTTTGCCTAATTAAATTTTTAGGTAAATCTAAAAATTTTTATTTAAAATATATATGATAAATTATGTTAAAATTTAGAATATAATTTGGTTATGTTTGTATTCTCAAATACCTTTAACACCCTATGGCATCTGAATTAGATAAAATTGACTTTAAAATCTTAAGAATCCTTCAAGAGAACGGAAGAATTACCAATTTACTTTTGTCCCAAGAAATTGGTTTGTCGCCTGCACCAACTTTAGAGCGTGTACGCAAGCTCGAAATGGCAGGATATATCAAAAGTTACCATGCATTGGTAGATGAAGAAAAACTGGGATTGGGCATTAAAACTTTTATCCAGATCCAACTCGATTTTCATAAAAATAATACCATCCAGATCTTTTTGGATGAAGTAAACCAGATCAAGGAAATTACAGAATGCCACCACGTAACCGGACAGGCAGATTTTCTGTTAAAGGTTTATGTGAAAGATATCAAAGCATACGAACGTTTGATCATGGATAAAATCAGTAAGATCTCTGTGGTGAAAACTTTTCAAACGATGATGATTATGTCTACCACGAAGAAAGAACCGATTGTGCCTTTGGAGTATTAGTATAATTAGTTTACAGCTATTGCTTAATAAACGGTCGTCATTTCGACCGTTTCACTCCCGTAAACAGATTCAAATAAAAGTGTCGTCATCTCGACTGGAAC
>NZ_DJDT01000046.1 GCF_002432345.1 Pedobacter sp. UBA5917 | reverse complement strand
CACTGGTCATTAGTTCATTGGTGAACATGATTGATAAAAAAACTTTGTTCCTTCGTGGTAAAAAAGAAAAATAAAAAATGTTTCATCCATAAAATAACGCTCAAACCCAAACGCCCAACGCTTTAAAATTTACACAACTATGGCAACATTGGGATATATATATTATATTCGTAATGTAACAAATGATGACCAAATTATATTTCTGGAGTGCAGTAATCATCCTTTTATGCTGCTGCGAAAAAAGCTTTTCTCAATCTTATGGCCTCGGCTTTTTTAGTCACGAAGTGGTTCAGGACCAGCGTACCGGCCTCGATCTCAGTCCTGGTAAAAACCTATGTTTTGATGATGGCTTTGATCTGAGTTTCGATCTGAACTTTCTCGCTAAAAAGGACGACTATTTTGGTTATATCCTCCGTTTGGTTGTTAACGATTCGGAAAATATCGATCTGCTTTACGATAACGATTTTAAAGAAACGCACCATTTTAAAGTGATTGTGGGAAACAAATTTTCAAAGATAGCATTTGAAATACCGCCGGCTACACTCTATCACAGCTGGAACCTGGTGAAATTAAAATTCGATGCACAGAAATCCCTTTTAACCCTTACTTCGGGCTCTTACACCGGAACAGCAAGCATAAATCTAAAGAAAGGAAGCTGTTTTAAAATCCTTTTCGGCGCTAACGAATACCAGCAGTTTAAAACTTCTGATAATCCGCCGATGAAGATCAGAAACATCAAAATTACCGAAAATGGCGAATTAAAATACCATTGGCCGCTTGATGAGTATGACGGCAACAGCGCGAAAGAACTGGTCCACAATAATAAGGCTTTGGTAAACCGTGCATTATGGATAAAAAAAATGCACTACGATTGGCAGCGTCTCGGCAGTTTTGTGGTAAAAGGACCTGCAAGCACCGCTTTTAATGCCAAAAACGATCAGTTGTATATTGTGGAGCGCGATTCGCTCAAAACCTTTTCAGTTAGCGATACCAAGATCAAATCGTATCCGTTTGCCAATAAACTTACGCTGTTAAGGGGAAATTATTCATTTTATGATGAGCACAATAACCGCCTTTTAAACTTTTATGCCGATCAGAAAATTGTGAGTGTTTTTGATTCTGCTTCGCGCACATGGTCGAAAGATTATAATCCTAAAACCCCAATTACCGATAACTGGCTTTTTAATAAATTTTATTCGCCAAAAGATTCATCTCTTTATATGATAGCCGGTTATGGGCATTTTATCTATAAAAACCAGGTCAACAGATACCACTTTCCCACGGGCCAGTGGCAACAGGTTCCTTTCACCGGCGATACCTTTACACCACGTTACCTGGCTGCATTGGGGCAATCGGGCAATGGTGCATACGTAATCGGCGGTTATGGAAGTACTACGGGCAAGCAGATGCTCAACCCGCGGAATTTATACGACCTGCTGTACTTTGATATGGATAAAAAGACCATTAAAAAGCTGTACGAACTGAAAGTGGGCGGAGAGGATTTTGTTTTTGCCAATTCGCTCATCATCAATGAAAAGGAGAATACTTTTTATGGTTTGATTTTTCCACGTCACAAATACGAATCGAAACTCCAGTTAATGGTGGGATCGTTAAAAGGCCCGGAGTATAAATTAAGTGGCAGCAAAATCCCTTATCAGTTCCACGATATTAATTCTTATGCTGATCTTTATTACAGCAAATCGTCTAAACGTTTTATTGCCGTAACCACTTTCCGCGATAGTACCGATAAAACACATGTAAATGTTTACGCCCTTAACGCACCTCCATTAGAAGCACCCGACAAGCTTTTTGCCGAAAATTCGCCGTTCTGGTATTGGTTCTCGGGGATATTTGTTGCTGTAATGGGTATTTTACTTTTTGTATTCAGAAGTAAAAAACCGGTAAAACCGATACCCCAACGCACGGTAAATGCAGCGGCAGAAGTGCTTGCCGATCAGAAAGAAGTTATAGCTGTTGAAGAGCTTCCGGACGAAAAAAAGAGTTCCATTTTCCTGTTCGGCGATTTGCAGGTATTCGATGATCATGGCCAGCAGATTACCAAACAGTTTACGCCGCTTATTAAGGAGCTTTTCCTGGTGGTGCTGCTTTATACCATCAGGTGGGAGCGGGGTATCAGTTCCGATAAACTGAAAGAACTGTTATGGTTTGATAAATCGAACGAAAGTGCACGGAACAACCGCTCGGTTAATATCGCCAAATTGAAAAGCATTCTGGATAAGATCAGTAACTGCCAGATTTCGAAAGAGACCGGTTATTGGCGCATCAATATCGATCCGGCCATTACCTATACCGACTATCAGGAGTATGTGAATATTATTAAAGATAAATCGCGCCTCGATCACGAAAAAATAAGGCATTTGGCGGCAATCATTAAACGTGGACCATTTCTGCCTACGGTAAATTATGAATGGATGGATAGTTTTAAATCCGAAATTTCTAATGAGATTATCGATACTTATCTGCATTTCTCGCATTCGGTAGGGGTAGAAAGTGATCCCGAACTTTTAATCGAACTTTCGAACTACATCTTTTATTTCGATTCGGTAAACGAAGAAGCGATGGTAATCAAATGTAAAGCCCTTGTTTTTCTGGGTAAACATTCCATCGCCAAAAATACCTACGAAAACTTCTGCAAGGAATACAAGCTGCTGTATGAAGATGATTTCGGGAAAAGCTTTTCAGAAGTGCTCGCTTCCAATCCGGGGCAAGGAAAGTAAGCGATATTTTCTTCCAATCCGTCATCCTGAATTTAT
>NZ_DJDT01000150.1 GCF_002432345.1 Pedobacter sp. UBA5917 | reverse complement strand
CACGAACATTTCGGGCGATTGGATATTGTTTTGAATAATGCGGGTTATTCGCTTGTAGGGACTATTGAAGAAGCAACAATCGATCAGGTTAAGGCCATGTACAACACCAACATTTTTGGAACGGTGGCTGTTATACAAGCTGCATTGCCAATATTACGCAAACAGGGTTATGGTCATATTTTAGGTACTTCGAGCAACCTTGGCCATGTGGTTTTACCGGTTATCGGTTATTATGCCTCATCTAAATGGGCATTCGAAGCCATACACGAAAGTTTGGCAGCAGAGGTAAAATCATTCGGGATAAAAGTAACCATTATCGAACCAGGTGCCTACGCCACAGAATTCGGAAGTCAGGCATCGTTAAAATTTGCAGAGGGAATGGATGTATATACCGACTTTAAAAACCAATTTTTTGAAGGTTTGCAAAATATGGAAAGAGGTAATCCGGAAGCTACACCAGAGGCCATTTTTAAAGTTGTAGATACAGAAAACCCACCTTTACGTTTATCGCTCGGCAGCCATAACCTGGCCTGGGTACGTACGGCTTATGCTGAACGTATAGCCAGCTGGGAAGAATGGGAAGCGGTATCGAACGCTGCCCAAGGATAAACAATATTACCGCCATATAACCGATAAACGAAAGCTTATCGGTTATATTTGTATTACATCGATATGAAAAAGGAAGACAACAACCCATATAAATTCAATTCTTTATCGGAAGCGCACCGGATAATGGGCCTACCCCAACCAAAACATCCGCTTATCAGCCTCATCAACAATGAAGATCATCCGGTTGAAATGAGCGGACAGCCAAATTCGCATATCCTTAACTTTTATAAAATCTCGTATAAGCCAAAATTAAGCGGCAGGTTAAAATACGGGCAGAGTTATTACGATTTTGATGAAGGAGGTTTACTTTTTGCCGCTCCAAACCAGATTATCGGTCACGAGCAGGATTTAGAATCGAGTGTTTGTTCTTTACTTACCTTATTGATCCACCCTGATTTTCTATTGTCGTACCCGATTGCCAAAAAGATCAAAAGTTATGGTTTCTTTTCTTATTCAACCAACGAGGCCTTGCATTTATCGGATAAGGAAAAAGGAACAATCATGACCATTTTTAAAAGTATTGAAGAAGAACTGAACAGCAGGATTGATGATTTTAGCCAGGATGTGATTATTACGCAGATCGAACTGTTGCTGAATTACAGTAACCGTTTTTATAAACGTCAGTTCATTACGCGTAAAGCACAGAACAGTGATCTTTTACAAAAGCTGGAAGACCTTTTGGAAGCTTATTTTAATGATCGGACACCAATACTGAAAGGTTTACCAACAGTGCATTACCTTTCCGATCATTTAAATGTTTCGCCAAGTTATTTAAGCGACCTGCTTCGCTCGCTTACCGGACAGAATGCGCAACAGCACATCCATCAAAAATTGATCGAGAAGGCAAAAGAAAAGTTATCGGGCACCAGTTTAACCGTTAGTGAGGTAGCTTACGAACTCGGCTTTGAACATTCGCAATCTTTTAACAAACTCTTCAAGGCAAAAACCAAGGTTTCGCCATTGGCATTTAGAAAAATGTTTAATTAACAAAAAAATGATCCGTTAGTAGCGTTTTGATCTTCTGCATCGTATAAGCTATAAATTAAAGCTTTATGAAAAAGATATTAATGCTCCTCTTGGCAATTTCAAGCCTTGTTTATGTATCATGCAAGAAAACAGACAGGGATAACGACGGACCTGGCGAAGTTTACGGCAGGTGGAAATTGACCGAAACAAGGTTTGATATTGGAAGCGGAAATACCCCGTACCAAAAAGTATCAGGCCAGGCTAAATACCTTATTTTGAGCAAATCGGCAGATAATGCTGGAAAATTTAAAGGTGATGCCATCTTAAATTTATATAGTTTCAGAATTTTGGACAGTGTAAGAATGGAAGTTTTCAATTACACTTATCAGATGCCAAGTACTTATTATTATAAAGTTTCGGCAAATACGTTAGAACTTAATCCGCCCTGTATTGAGGGTTGTGGATACCGTTTTGTAAGAGAAAAGTAGAAATACCCGCGTTATCCCCTCGAGTTACAGATCTCCTCCTGAAATTTCAGGTATTTTGAAGGGCTAAGGTTAAGGTAATGCTTAAAATCGTGGATTAACTGGCTTTGATCGTAAAAACCACAGGTTTCGATCACTTCGAACCAGTTTACCTGTTTGTTATCGACAAGCCTTTGCTGTACGAGCTCGATTGCTTTTAGAAAGCGCATGTAACGGCCAATTTCGCGTGAAGAATAACCCAGGTGTTTTTTCAGGTTAAGCTGTACGGTTCTTTCAGAAAGTTTTTCCCGGGACGAAATCTCCTTTACCGGACTTATCTGGCTATTGCCTAAAGCAATAATCTGTTCTGTTAAAGTATTTCGGTTCCGGATATAAAGCCGGCTGAAATTAAGGATCTGTTTAACTTTTGCCTCTACTGTTTCCTGTTTATTGAGGTTCGTCCAAAGGGCGGTGAAACAGTTGTCTTCCAGCAGATCATCGGGATGAAGGTATTCGCTGAGTGATGCGGTACCGAAAAACCTGAAAAAGGCATCGTCTTTAAAATTTACAACCAGCATTTGCCCTCTCGCCGGGAGCACGTAAGTAAAAGCCTGCTTAACGGGACCAAAAACCAGGCATTTATCCATTGATATTTCTTCTTTCTCTTTTGTAACCAGCAAAAGCGGCGCACCAAAACTGAAAACCATCATGGTTTGGAAGTTGGGCAATGAGGTGTGAACAATGGGATTATCGGATCTGTTTTCTGCAAAATAAAAGTGCGAAAACAATTCCACAAATTCAGCAGGA
>NZ_DJDT01000081.1 GCF_002432345.1 Pedobacter sp. UBA5917 | reverse complement strand
CCAGTTTCCCACTGCATTTGCTGTTGCAGTAGGGCTTATCGCCGAACCATCAACGTAAACCGTTACGGTAGAATTAGCTGGCGCTGTACCGGTATAATTTGGCGTACGGTTATTGGTAGTGCTTCCATGGGCAGGAGTTACCACAACAGGGGCAGGTAATGCCCTGCCAACATTTATTGTATAGGTTTTTGTTGTTGTACCATCCTGTGCAGTTACCACAACATTAATTGGATTATTTCCTACATTTAAATTTACTGTAAAAGGGCTCCCACTAGTTGCAGTAATGGTATTTATTTTAATAGTGGCGTTTGCCTGGTTTCGGGTTGGGGTAACATTAATACTCGTTGTACCATTGGTAACACTTGCCGAATAAGATATCCCGCTACTTGAAAATGCCGGAGTTAATGTGCCTGCTGATATGGTTAAAGCTAATAACGTTGCATCGTTTGAACTGCCACCTATAACTGTGCCGGAAAGCAAAAGTAAATTATCCGGACCAGCATTTACCCATGTTCCATTACCAATTGAAGGCGGATTTGGAGTTGTACTGGTTGTGTTATAGTAGGCTACCTGGTATACACCTCCATCATAAAACTGGATTTCCCATCGATTTATGTTATATAACAGTTTATAAAGCGTTGCGCCACCGGCTACGGCTCCTGTACCTGTGTAAATCTTACGTCCTGTACCATCAGTGGTAGACGATGTAAGTGTGACAACATTATTACCAAAACTTTTCTCATAGGTATCCTGAAACTGGATCTGAGCTTTGGCCGCCAATACAAGAAGCACAAGAATAGTGGTAGAAAATAAAACGCGTAGAGCTTTTTTCATATCATTTGGGTTATAAGTCCGATATCAACTGGCAATCAGAAACAACTATCACAGCTGGTATTTTTACTGGTTTTATATATCCACAGCTTTGTTTTTAAGCAAAGCTGTGGTAAGAGGGTTAATTAATTTCGGGCAGGATATACTCCCTGTACTGCAATTACATAATTAAGTGCTATGTAAGGCTGCATTACAGGTACAGGAAGATTATTGCCTGTAACCCCTACAGTCATTATGTTCATCTGCGTATTTGGGTTGTTTGAAGTATAATCATTGTCGCTTCTTCCCTTGTTGGCAAAATAATTTCCTGTTGGAGAGGATACTGTACCACCGGTACTTACCGCATTAACACTATGGGTATGCGATGGCAGGTTGGTAACAAGAAGGTTTACGCCCTCGGTTCCATATCGGGCACCTAATGGAAGTGGGGTTAAACCCGGACCATCGCCCGCTCCCACAGGAACTGTTCCCTGTAAATTAGGCAATGCAAAAGTGCTTACACCATTGCCACCATAGGTAGTTCCTATTAAGGCGAACAATGCGCTATATTGACTAACAGGCAAAAGCTGTCCACGACAAAACATCCAGCCGCTGGGCGCAAAATTTTCTCCTACCAGTTTTATTTCTCCTATAAAATTCATTTCTTATGTTTTAAAAGTTCTGTAATAGTTAATTTCTGGTTGGGTAAATACCAGTTGTAGCAATAATAAAATATAGGCCCAGGTATGGCTGCTGTACCGGAATAGGTCCATTACCCCCGGTTCTGCCTATGGCATTTGCCGACATTGCTGTATTTAATCCCGCGTTCGAATAATCAAGGTCTGGTGCTACAGAATCAGCAAAGTAAGCGTTGGCGGGCGCATTGGTTGTGCCAGCTGCATTATTGGCTAAAAACACGTGATTATGTGCTGGTAACTGACTCTGCAATACCGTAACACTTTGGCTGCCGGCTGCCTGCCCCAGAACATAGTTGTTACCACTAGTCGGACTTTGCCCAAAACCAAGCGATACCCGGCCCTGTAAATTGGGCAAACCAAAGTTAGTAGTGCCATTACCGCCATAAGTGGTTCCCAAAAGCGAAAACAATGCCTGGTTTTGTTGTATCGGCAAAAGTTGTCCGTTGCATAATGCCCATCCTTTGGGTGCATAATTCATGGCAACTATTCTTATATCTCCTAAATAATAATCCATTTTTTCAGTTCTTGAAGTTTAATTTATCGGTTAATTACGGGTAGGATAGATACCAAACAAAGCGATAATATAATTAATCGCCAAAGAAGGCTGGTTAATCGAAAACGGCTGATTACCACCAGCTTGCCCTATTGATTGGACTCCCATCTGTACATCTGGTGTAACCGTACCTGGTGCAAAATCAGGATCTGATGAACCGGTATTCGCAAAGGCATTATTGGTTGGTAAATTTGCGTTACCTTCGGCCGACTGGGCCATTAACGGATGCGAATGTGCCGGCATTTGGTTCACCGTCATCGTAACCTGCTCTGTACCGGCTTTTTGCCCCAGTACAACAGGCGATAACCCGGCACCATTGCCTGCATGTACAGGCACACGCCCCCTCAGATCGGGAATGGCAAATGTAGTTACTCCATCGCCACCATAAGTGGTACCTAAAAGGGTATAAAGCACTTCGTTCTGACTGATGGGAAGAAGTGAACCGTCGCAAAATTTCCAGCCTGCAGGCGAAAAAGTTCCCGCAAACATCCTGATCTCGCCGACGTAATTTGATTGTAACATGGTAAGTTGGTTTATGGTTTAAAAAAATTAATTATAGATTTCTTCGAATTGAAAAGCGCCATTCTCAAATTTTTCGCCCTGTTTTACACCTAATGCAGCCAGTTTAGCACCGGTTATAAAACCTTCACTTAATTTGATAATGTTGATGCGCAGGATTTTTCTGTCGGCACATTGCACATATATTCCACTTGCATCAGCATGCACCACTGCACCGGCTTCAAAACCAGCTTGGCCTTCAGCCTCAACCGGAGAAACCTCCAATATTCTCACTAATTGTTGTTTAAAAGAGGTTACCGCTCCTCCTGTACCAGGGTTAGCCGCATTTACAAGCGCTTCTACCTCTCCTGCAGTCTGCACAGCCCAGTCGATTGTGATATCAGCAGCCGTTGCCCTTGGATAATAACTTGGCGCAATTAGCGGGGTGGATAATTCGGCTATTTCATTTTTATGTTTGAGTTCCTCAATTAAGCGAACAATCATGTTTACAGCCACGGCACCGTGCCTGCCATCGGCTATCCCCCATGTTTCGCCAGGGATAAAAACCAAAGGCTCCTGCATCACCACAGCACCGGTATCAAAACCCGCATCAACTTTATGGATACTTACCCCTCCGCTGGTTTCGCCATTTTTCATTTGCCAAAACAAAGGATCCGGTCCCTGGTAAGCAGGCAGCATACTGAAATGAACATTAAAGAACCCTATACGGGGAAATTGATAAAGCGCTGCCGGAATCCGGTAAGAAAAACTAAACATCAACACCAGATCAGGTTGTATCTCGGCAAACAACTGACTAACATTTGTTAATAAATTATGTCTGTTTATCTTTAAAAACAGAATATTATTTTTATTACAAAAAAGCTCAATACCTATATGCTGGGCATTTAACTTATCGGTAGAAACCACGGCTTTAACCAAGCCCTGTGCAAAAAAATGATCTATTACAGGTACTGATGATAGATGGTTAGAAAATATAATAATTTTCACTTGGAGCGGAATTAGGATGAGATTTCGTTTGGATACGTAAATTTATCGATTTTATTGTTAACTCCAAACAGGAATTGACAAATACTTAAATATAGGTATTCGAACAATTTTAATCATACACCATATAAATATTCATTAATTTTATTTTATTTATAATTATGATTACTTACTCAAAGCCAAATAAAAAATATCCTATTGAACTACTACAGAATGACCTAAGAAATATTACAGACAATTGGACAAGTCATTTTAACACCGCCCATTACAGTGGGAAGTGGACGGTATTTCCTTTACGTACACCAGGAGGTACAGATAGTATCATCCCTGAATTACATCAGGTCGATCGTTTTGAAAATCATGCCAATATGAAACTCTTTCCGTCGGTAAAACAGCTTATAGAAACTTTCGAATGCGAAGTGATGTCGGTACGCTTGTTAAACCTCGGCGCAGGTTCTGTAATAAAACAACACCGGGATGCAGAACTGGCCTTTGAAAAAGGTGAAGCAAGACTTCATTTCCCCATACAAACCAATACCGATGTCGAATTTTACATTAATAACGAACGCATTATCATGAATGAGGGTGAGTGCTGGTACATTAATGCCAACCTGCCCCATCGGGTAAACAATAAAGGGCTAACCAACAGGGTACACTTAGTAATCGACTGTAAAGTAAACCCCTGGCTGGAACAACTTATTTTAAATACCGATACGATTGCCCATGCACCGGATGAAAGCCGCGATCCTGAAGTTTTGAAACAGATGATTTTTTCACTAAAAGAACAGGGAACGACGCGTGCACTGGAGATGGCAGAAGAACTGCAACAAGAATACAATACCCTTTTAACCGCAAACCAGCAATGAGCAAGCTTGCACTAAAGAACTGGATACCCGACCAATTAAGAGAAAAAAATGGCTTGTATACCTGCAAATGGCTATTCACCAATGGCAACCAGTTTACAGGACCGTTTTTCAGCGAATCGATAGGTGAATACCTCTCTCATGCTTATAATTCAAATAAATTTAAGCCGTGTAGTGATATTTCCGTTTTACCCGAATGGGCATCATTAATGAGCAGCGTAGCACCCACCGCATTTATATTCCATATATCAAGGTGCGGATCTACGCTGATATCGCAATCTTTATGCCTCAACAGCCAGCATATCGTTTTACCCGAGGTGCCCTTTATCGATGAAATTCTCAGGCTTGGCAAAAATTTACCCGTTCCGCATCATGAAGAACTGGTAAAAGCAGTTATCAAAATTTATGGACAAAATCCTGATGGAGAAAAAAAACACCTTATCATCAAAACCGATAGCTGGCATATCCACTTTATGCCCCTGCTTAGAAAATTATATCCCGAAGTACCTTTTGTTTTATTATATAGAAAACCAGATGAGGTGGTTCGGTCGCATCAAAAATTAAGGGGGATGCAGGCAGTACCAGGTGTAGTACCAAACGAATTACTGGGTATAAAAAATGGTGATGTTGAGCCGGGCGATTTTGATGGACATACCGTAAAAGTACTCGAAAACTATTTTAAAGCCTTTATCCGCGCTTCACAAGAAGATCCGCTTACCTTATTACTTAATTATAATGATGGGATTATGGAGAACATGGGGCGTTTTTGCAGTTTTACAAACATAAGCTTAAGTGCTGAAGATTGGGAACATATTAATGTGCGTAGCCGATTTAACGCAAAACACCCTAATCAGGTGTTTTACGAAGTTCAGCCGGAAGAAAAAATACCACTGTACCAGAAACAGGCTTTTGAATATTATCATCAACTGGAAAATTTAAGGAAAACACAAATTACAACAGCATAAATAATAAGAACATTTTAATGCGGACCAATGTTGCTATACTGGTTAAATATTGTAGCAGTAACAGAAAAACAGATGATAGGTTCGGAACAATTGGCAAATTGGGTTGCAGAAAAACATCGTGATCAGCTGATCAAATGTACACACCTACCTTATTTTGATCATTTAAATAAAGTAGCCCAATTGGTAAAAGACGTGGTAAAGTGGGGCTACGAAATTGGATTATGCCACGATCTGCTGGAAGACACGAACACCACCGGCACCGAACTGAAAGAAGCATTGATACGTTTTGGTTACGATATTGATGCTGCAGAATTTATCGTCGGAAATGTAACCGAACTCACCGATGTTTTTACCAAAACAGCCTATCCTGATTTAAGCAAAAAGCAAAGGAAAAATCTGGAAAACAAACGGCTGCAAACATTGGGTACTACCGCACAGACCGTAAAATATGCTGATTTAATTGATAACGCGGCCTGGATGATGAAATACGACACCAAACATGCCGCAAAATACCTAAAAAAGAAAGCAGTTCTTTTACTGGATCTAAAAGCTGGTAACAATCAACTGAGACAACAGGCAATGGAAATTATTGAACAGGGGCAATTAGTCTTCCGTACATTATAATCAAAACACCATTCAAAAAACTTAAAAAAAAGCGCCATGAACAACGGCGCTTTTTAATCAGAAAACCAATATTAGAATTTAGGCTGCTTTAACCGCAGGCTGTTTCATGTACTTTACCGTACCTACACAGGCTACAGATAGCAGACAGAGCGCCGAGATAACGATAAAAATACTATTTGTACTACCTGTAGTATCGATGGCAAAGCCCAATAAAGGTTCGCCAAAAGCGGCGAAAAGATAAGCGATCATATTCATAAAACCGATGCCTGTACCGGTAAGGCTACTTCCCAACAAATCGGGACTAAGTGGAAAGAAACAGGCCTGTGGACCATACACAAAAAAACCTGCCAACAACATCAGTATACTACCCAAAAGCAGGTTATGCACAGGTGCAATATAAACCAGGATGGCTATAACTGCACTTGCCAGCATACCAAAGAAAATGGCTTTGATACGGTCTTTTTTAAACAGGCTATCAGATAACATCCCAAAAGTTAATGCACCCGCAGCCATACCCACCGGTAATAAAAAGGTTACCCATAAATTGCCTGGATTATCCTTCCAGTTTCCACCCAGGTAATGGACCGGAACCCAGAAAATAAGCCCATAGCGTGCCATGCTCTCAAAACCGAAGCCAAGCGAAACAACCATAAATTTTCTATTGCCCAATACCATCCGGTAGCGGTCTACCCAGCTCACTTCCGGTTGTTTTGTTACCTGCGTATCTACCGCAACATCCGGTTTATCGCGGGCAATAATCATAAAAGCAGTGGCCGAAATCAACAGTAATAAAACAGGTAGCCTAAAAAGCATACGCCATTCGTAACCCTGTTGTAATAAAATAATCGAAAGCAGGTAAGTTACCACCGAGGATAGCCCAGCCGCCATGGTATAAAACCCAAAGGCCTTGCCCCGCTCCTCTTCGCTCCACCAGTTATTGATCAGTTTGGCACCTGGCGCAAAGGCCATCGATTGAAAATAACCATTTAAAGCCCATAATATCATAATTACCGTTCCGCTACCGGCAAAACTGATGGCAACATTGGTCATAATAGAAAGATATGCCCCAACCGTTACCATTAAGCGTGCACTGAAACGGTCGGCCAGGTTTCCGTTTATCAGCTGTCCAACCGAATAACCGATCAGCATTGCAAAACTGATCCAGCCTATAGCGGTATAAGGAATATGCAGGTCGGCCGCCATACCTTTTGCCGCCCAGCCAAAATTATGCCTGCCTGTGTAAAAAAACAGGTAACAGAACATGGTAATCAACAGCATTTTCCATTGCTGCACCCTAAATTTCTTATCCATTCTACTTTAAATTAATACCTACCCTAAGTGGTTTATTGGCAACAGCAAATTCAAAAGCCCCGCTGGTATTTAAAAGATCGAATTCTTTTGATACAACTTTTTTGAAAGGGAAAACCTGATGGTTTTTGGTGATAAAGTTAACGGCATACACAAAGTCTTCAAAATTATAATTGTGCAAGCCTTTTATGGTCACCAGCCTGCGTACCACCGACTCGGCATCAATCTGTACTTTGCGGGTATTAAAAACCGCCCCGATCCAGATGGCCGTTCCTCCAATGGCCAGTTTTCTGATACTGTTTTCCATCGCGTCGGCCGAACCGCTCATATCAAATGCCAAATCGATTCCGGTAGGCAAAGCACTGTTAATATCCGTTAATAAATGTATTTCATCGGCACCAAAAGCTTTTGCCTGTTCAAGGCGTTGCGGATTGATATCAGCCGCATGGATATAGGCGGCCCCGGCATCCTTGCACATGGCAGCACATACCATA
>NZ_DJDT01000356.1 GCF_002432345.1 Pedobacter sp. UBA5917 | reverse complement strand
TACCCGAAGCAGGCGGGCATTCCGCTAAGCTCCGGTCGAGATGACGGCCATTATGTTAAGTCTTTATTCTTACCCGATCGTCATGCTGAACTTGTTTCAGCATCTTTCCAGCAAAATAGACCCTGAAATAAATTCAGGGTGACGGACTGCTTTGGAAGGTTAAATAGGGAAAAAACAACTATTTTAAATTAAACCGCCCTATACAACGCCGGTTTTAATAGCAAACGGTAATGCACATTCATCGTGCTCCTTAAGTTTAATTTTGCCAAAGTTAAACTCAGCAGTTCTTCCCAATCTTGTGTGCTCAGGTTGAGTTGATCTGCTGGTTCGATCAAAATATCTGTCGTTTTAATAAAGCCGGCATTCGGTTTATTATCCATAATCAAACCCTTGGCCAGTGTAATGCCCTTTAATTTGTTACCCAGTTCGTAACGGCAAAAATTGATCACATCGGCTTTTGTAATAATCCTGTCGGCTGTGGTTAAGCCGTATTTGTAAGCCTGCACCCGGTTGGTCGCATTCAGTCGCGACCGGCCGCCTTTGGTTTGGCTCAGTAAAAAAATACTCTCTGCATTTACCTTATTGTTATCGTATACCACTAAACGGCTTCCGGCATTAATGTGGTTGGCTTCTTCTGCCTGTGTAACCCATATATCCAGGAATAATATATCTGCATCGTCAATAGGCTTTAATACAATATAACTTGGCAGTTCTTTAATATCTTTCAATGCCGAACGGCTTTTTTGTTCAATCAAGGCAATATTCTGTTCCAGGTTTTTTAGGATGGTACTTAAAAAATCTGGTCCGTAAGCGGTAAAAGCAGCTTTCTCATCGCGCAACAGTTCAAAAAGGTAATCTACCAGTTCTTTGGCATTTCTGGTATCGAAACGTTCGGTACCACCGTAGCGGATCGAGAAAGAACCATCACCCTTTTCATTCTCGTTGGTGTACGGTATTTCGTTATAACTTTTTCCTTTATTATCCTTCAGGTTTTCCACGGCAAGCATCTGATCCAGCGATTCCGTTTTAATCGGGATAATATTGTTCATCGTTTTAAGCCGATGTTTAATCTGGCTCAACCGTTTATTCACCACCGGGAAGGCGTTGATATAAATATGAAGCTCGTTCAGCATTTCCTGGTTTATAGCTGCCGGAAAAATTACCTTAAGCCATTTTACCGATTGATCGATCTGGTTTAAAACAGCTGGCTGAAACAGATTGGTAAACTCAGCGGGTAGTTCCCTGCTTTCGTCGATATTAAAATCGTTAAGATCGCCAAGGGTAATAAACCTGTTGCTGTAAAACTGTAAAATGTCTGCTTTAATCAGATTAAGCAATTGTTTGTGCTGGAATGGTGCCTGTACCTTACCCGTTAAAGGCTCATCCATAAAACGCTCGGTATAGGCAGTGAGTTCGTTGTTTTTGTAGAACCATTTCCCCAATGAGAGCAGATCGTAGGTGTTTTCGGGCACCGAATAATTTTTCCAGTCGAAAAATAAATTCAGTTTATTAAAGTCCATCCAGTCTTTAATGCCACTAAAACCGATGTACAACGTGTTTTTTTCTGTCGAAGTACCCGAAAGGGTATTCTGTATAGGCTGTTTGCCCAATTGCTCTACATTAAAGAGCGTATTCCCGGTAACGATGTATTTTACAGATGCATTGTTCACTTTTACAGTGTGCAGCGGACTAAAAAAAATATCGGTTTTTTTGGCCTTATCATTTTCCTGAGGGATATTCTTTTTGAATGCAAACTGCGAATAGGGCGAAAGATAATCCTGTTGCTCAATCGGTCTGGCATGCATAATGGCATGGGCCGGTAACGATGATGTTAAATGATCGGGCGCCAGAATACGGCTGATCTTATCAAAAATCCTGTTCTCTAAATTTTTAACATCATTGGCTACATTAAAAAGCTCGTTACTAAGTGCTTCAATAATCAACCTAACAAGCGGATCGAAGTCGTTACTGTCTTTAATATTCCAGAAATCTTCGGCATTTTTTAAAATTCTATTGCGGATTTCATCTTTCGATGAGTAAAAAACTGGTTTCATGTGTAGAATATTTGGGGCGTTTTAGATTTAGGTTGATAAAGGGCTGAGAAATAATGCGGTATTGAAAAAATATTTTTCACCTGTGGTTTTTATCAGCGCCCTAACGCTAATATCTACCTTTTTTTTGATCTCCGTAATCTTACGCAGGGGATATACATTTTCTACTTCCGTAATGCGCACTTCTACCGAAGTATTATAGATCCTGAACTCATAATCGGTAATGGATTTGAGCAGTGATTTGCGGAATTTTTCCTCCCAGATGCTTTCACTCACGATTAATTCGAAATCGAGGTCCCATATCTCGCAGCCAAAATCGTTGTGGAACCGATGCTCCCCAAAACGGGTAAAAATAATCAGTTCTATGTGGTTCGAAATCGATTTTCCGAGGTCAGTTGGCTGAAGCCCAGCGCCTGCGAAAAGAGACTTAAATCTGAAGGGTTTGTTGTAAAAATTTTCAGACATAAACGGTTTGGCTTAAAGTTTGTTAAAAGTAAAAGAAATAAAATCGTTTTAATAACCAAACAACAAATATTAAAAATTGTTATAGTACAATGTTAATTTGAGAAAGTTTGAGTGATTTTAAGTGAGGGAGATCTCAGATTAATATGATAACTAATGCTATGTGAAACTATTAATGCTCTATGAAACCCATTAATGCCATCGAAATCAGGACTGCTTACACGAGGTTTATCTTAAACTTTGTATTCCTAACGCTTTTTTCCATTCTCTGTATCTATCTTTTTTTTGCCGCATCCGATTATGAGTATACCCTGCTCGATAAAAAGGTAAAGGAAACCGAAAAACTATCTTACCTCAGAAAAGATATCAATACCAATTTCGACCTTATCCTGGTGCGTTTTAAAGAACTTGCCCAATACCGCGATTATAATGCAAACGAAATGAGCAAACAGAGTATCCTTTTAGGCGATATACAAAGCGCCAACAACAGGATTAAAGATCTTATTTCCAAAAAAACACAAACCAGCCCAAGTTTTGATCTCTACGCCAAAATCAACAACAATGTTGGCGCAATGGCCGATCTACAGGATTCGCTCATTAAATCAAGGGGTGATATCCAAAGGTATAAAGAACAGATAAACGATTGCCACCGCGCCAATCAGGCTACAGCAACCAAAATCAGGAACGGACGCTTCGGCCGATAATTAAACGATTATGATAAAGTTAAGTATAAAAGAAAGACGCGAACAATTCTTGTTTTTTATAGCGCTGTTTGTTTTTACCGTTGGGCTATTAAGTTTTGGCATTTTTTATAGCGATAAATCGCGCTACGAAATTTCGAAAGAAGAGCTTGAGGTAAAAATCAGCGAGAACGAAACATTCGAAAGCATGGTGAAAGAAACTTCGCCTACCATCGATACCACTTACAAACAGATTACACGCTATAACCCAAATGTACAGGCCGTTTTTTTGAAAAACGATATACAGAATTCACTAGGCTCTATCAGGGCTGCGTTCGACCGTAAAGCGTCAGACCAGCGCTATAAAATATTTGTTCAAACAGCGCAGCTGTACGACAGGTTATTTTATGATAGACAGGAACAGAACCGAAATATAACAGATATAGAATTGCATAAACGACAATTGGACGATTGTATTCTCAACAGGCGACAATTGCAGCAAACCATATCTGCCAGATAAATATCCCAAAAACAACCTATAAAAAACGCTACCTATGTCTGACACAAACACCAAGCAAGTTAATTCAAATTCGCAGGGCTATGTTATTCTTTACATCCTTTTAGCTGTATTGCTCTTAACAGGCCTCATTTTCCTATTTAAAAGTTCATTGTTCGAAAAAAGGGCAATTGATGCGCGGATCTTAAAAGATGAAATTTATTTAAACGAAAGTCTGGTTTTTACCGATAATACCCCAAAAGCCACAAAATGGTTATGGGAATTCGGGAATGGTGAAAAAGCCACCACAAAAACCGGTTCGTACCACTACACTAAGCCCGATACTTATATTGTGCGTTTAACCGTTGATGGCGAACTCCGCCAGGAATTTCCCATTACCGTACGCGATACCGTTCATACCGCAGTTGTAGATAGTGTGCTCACCATTAGCGGACCAACAGCTGGTTTGGTTAATGAAGAAATCAGGCTCGAAGGAGATGGCGAAGGAAAAGATTTCGAATGGTCGTTCGGCGAAACCGGACGTGTTGATGTTAAAGGAAAAACAGCCTTATACACCTATCGTGCCCCAGGGAAATATGTGGTGCGCCTGCGCTCGGATAAAAGCCGTAAACCAGCTTTCTTAAACATTCTGATTACCGATCCTAACGCCGAAATTGTTGAAGATATTGTGGCCCCAGGTGATGGCGAACGCAAAACTATCGATGATATCAGGGCACGTTTACAGGCCATTGCCAACGGCGCCGATTTTAATTCCAACTATTACTACCTCGTTAACAAATACATGTGCGGTAACGAAAAGGTAACGGTTAACGTAGAAATGAACGGTAAGAAAAAGCAGACCGATATCTATTCGTACTGCATGGGGCTCACTTTTGGAGGCGAGATAGCCGTTGATGAAGCGCAGCTTACCATCAAGCCAAATTCTACCTGTGCCAGTTTGGTAAATATTAAACAACATTCAGGTACGGCCCAGCCCGCTGCAACAACTGCTGATGCACCGGCAAAAACCAGATAATTAACAGCTCACCTAATTTTAAAGCTCATCTACAGATTATGAAAAAATATTATGCCTTAAGCCTCCTTTTTATAGGAATATCGTTTGCCTACGCGCAGTCGCCGGCATCCTTTGGCAAAAAAGTAAAATACATGCCTAAATCTTACGAAAGGCCTTCTGAAAATATAAATGTAATGGACAATACCAGCAGCAGCAGTTTGCCATGGATTGTTTTTTCCGACCGAGAAGATAATTATACAACTACCGCACCCGGCGGGAGCCTGATTATGAAAAAAATCAGCTTTATGGAGCCTTTCTACGTTTCGAAAGAAGAAAACGGCTACCTCAAACTGATTAAATATAAGGCCGGAATGATCAGGGGTAGAAAAATAAACGATAAAAAAAGCGCCATCAGTTATGGCTGGATTGCAAAATCCAAACTGCTTTTATGGCAACGCGCTTTCTCTAACCAAAAAACAGGTTATGCAGAAAAAGCCATTGGTATCGTAAACGGTAAAAATGCCCTAACCGAACCAAAATTCTATTTCGATACCACCGATTCTATCCTGGTTTACAATACACCGGAGCTTAAAGATAGACGTACAAAAGTAAGGTTGCACGAAATTGCCTACATCTACAAAAAATCGGAAGATGGCAAAAAATACCTCATCGGTTCTGATGACCAATTGGTTGCAGATACCGCTTTAAAAAGTATTTATGGTTGGGTTTCTGCCGAAGCCGTACACAGCTGGGGCGATCGTTTGTACATTACTTCCGTTAAACCGGGCGATTACGATAAAGATGATTCTACCTCATTCGCCATTAAAAGCGGCATTGATAAAGGAACAGCTTTCGTAGTAGATCCCTTATTGCCGCGCGAAAACCTGATCTTGCGTAGCGTGCCGATTGTTTCAAACGATGAAGGTGGCAATACCGTAGGTATAGCAGCAGATGTTTACAATAAAAAAGACAATAAAATATTAACTATTAACGGTTCTGCGCTTTCTTATCAGGATTACCTGAATCTCCGCAAAAATAAAAGCAAGGTAAATGTTGTTTTTGTAGTGGATGGCGGTAGCCCAATGACCAAGTATTTTTCGGGAATGACCAATACCATCTCCTCTTTCGAAAATATTATGGGCGATTTTGGTAAAGGAACAAAAGTAAACTTTGGCGGTGTGGTTTACCGCGGAGAAAACGGTTGTGCTTTAAAAGGCATTTTTGTTAGCCCGATACAGAATGATTACAGGCAGTTGATGACTTTCTTCTCAAATCAGGCCAAAAATACGGTTAGGTGTAATGGCGAAGTAAGCGAAGAGCCTGTTTTTCAGGCCATAAAAACCGGATTAGGTTTGTTTAAAGCAAAAAAGAACGAAACCAACTTAATTATCCTGGTAGGTAGCACCGGAAACACGGGTGGAACCAACAATTACCTGATTAACGAATTAAGCGAGCAGGTTGCACAGGCTGATGCACGTATTTTAGCCTTACAGGTGTATAGCGATTTCAACCAGTCGTTTAATGATTTTGTAATCCAATCGCGTAAGCTTGTTTCCGAATCGGCTATCCGTTCTGCCGAGTACCGTAAAAATACCATGGTAAAAGGCGAGGGGTTAAAAAGCTTCCAGCCTTATAATACCAGCTTGCAGGATTCTATTTCTTACTATTTAGATTATCCTAAAAACAGTTTAATCCAGGGTGGGGTAGTTTTCCCGACCAAAGGTTCGGTAAATTCTAACCAAAGTATGACGATCGCTCTGCGCCGTTTTGTAAAAGAAACTAACTCCGATATTTATAACCAGATCAGCTCGTTGGATAGTGCATTCCGTTTAACGGGTATATCGCGTAAAAACCTTACTGCCGATGTAGAAGGTTTATTGCCAGAGCCGGTTGGAGGCGAAGTTGCCGACCGTATGCCGCATAATGCCTTTAAATATTACAGTACAGCAAACTTATCGCTTGATGCCGTAAAAAATAACCGGTCTACCTTACAATATGCCATCGTGTTAAACAACATGGAGTACAAACAGATTGTAGATGTATTTTCGATTATGCTAGGGCAAAATCTTCAGGCTGATCAGTCTTCATTCAGGAGCAAGCTTGTTAAAAATTATGTTAAAATGCCTAAACAGATGCTGGGTATTAAAGAATCATCGGGCAACATCAAGCGTTTAACTCTGGCCAATTACATTAAATTGGTAACCGGTTTGCCTTTAAATAACGAATTTTTAGAGAAATATGCCGTTGGCGATTTAAAGAATACCTCTAAAATGCCACTTGAGGAGTTCGAAACTTATATCAAATTGTTAAACCAATCCGTTCAGCAGATTAAAAGGGCTACGCAGATTGAGCAGCAGTTTATTTCGAACGGCAAAATATATTACTACATCACCGAAAACAATTTTAACCCGGCAGTGTTGCCTACAACCAACTAAGGCATATGGCAGTTACAAATTTAAGCGAATCGGTAAAAACAGCCCTGCACATTGCACAGTCGCTGGCTAAAGAGTACAGAAACGAATTTTTTTCTGCCGCCCACCTGCTAAAAGGCTTAATGCATAAAGATGTTGGCCTGCGTTCGTTTATTACCTCTATTGGTAAGGATGAAGAATACATCAGCGAATGGGCTGAGGTGCGCATTGATGAACAGGCAAAATCGGCAAGTTATACCGATAATGTAAGCGGAGGACCAGAAATTGCAGTGATTTTTGAAGAGGCAGATAATGTGCGCATTAAACTGGGGCTGGATTTAATTACACCGGTTTGTGTGTTAACTGCATTGGCAAAACCGGGAATCGGTTTTCAGCCTGATCAGTTAAAATCCTTCCCGATAAAAGAACGCGAGATTTTAGATCTTTATGTAAAGGACGAAGAAATTTCGCGGGTAGTTTCGCCTGATAAAACAACAGCTGGTGCCGAAAACAAAAGTACAGGCAATGCCCTATATAAATACTGCATAGATAGGTTGCAGACCGTACGCGATGGTAAAACCGACCCGATCATCGGTCGTGATAAAGAAACCAGGCAAATGATGGAAATCCTTTGCCGCCGTACCAAACCGAATGTAATCTTAACCGGTGATGCAGGCGTGGGTAAAACCGCTTTGGTTGATGGTTTTGCCATTGATATTGTAAACCAGAACGTACCCGAAAGTTTAAAACCCGTGCAGCTTTTTGAGCTCGATTTAGGTTCTTTAATTGCAGGCGCCTCATACAAAGGAGAAATAGAAGACCGTTTAAAAAACATCATCAAAGAAATCAAACAGTTCGAAAAAGCCGTATTGTTTATTGATGAAATCCACACATTATTGGATAGTAAAGGTCCCCTGGGGGCAGGTATCGGTAATTTGCTGAAACCCGAATTGGCCCGTGGCGAAATTACAGTGATCGGCGCCACAACCATTGATGAGTACCGTAAAATTATCGAGCCCGAGCAGGCTTTCAGCAGGCGTTTCGAAGTATTGCAGGTAAACGAGCCTAACGAAGAAAGCACCATTAAAATGCTGCAGAAACTGGCTGTAAAATACGAGGAGCATCATACTCTAACCGTCGAGCCCGATGCCTTGGGCGAATGTGTTCGCCTGGCCAAACGATACATGAAAGACAGGAGGCTGCCCGATTCGGCATTCGATCTGCTCGATCGTACAATGGCTGCCATGAAAATGATGAACGATACCTCTGATCAGGTTATCGAAAGTTTGGAAACCGATTTAGAAGCTTTAAATGCCAATACCGAAGAACCGGAAGCAGAAAAATTTGCCGATTACAAATGGCTTTACTCTTTACTTCAGAATAAGTTAAGCCCGGTTTTATTGGGCCGTTTAACCGACGAAACGCAGACCGATGCTTTCGAAACTGCTGATGAATACCAGGGTTATATCACCAGCAGTCTACAGGAGTTAAAAAAATACGCTGCTGAAAAAAGCGACCGCATCACAAAACAGGATATAGCCTCAATAGTGGCCTATAAAACAGGCATCCCGATGGGAAAACTGCAGGCGGGCGAAAAAGAAAAATTGCTCAATATGGAGCAATACCTTAAAAAACGTGTGGTAGGACAGGATCAGGCTTTAAAAGCTGTTTCTGATGCCATACTCGAATCACGTAGCGGCCTGAACAAAAAAGGCCAACCTATCGGGTCGTTCTTTTTATTGGGTCCAACCGGAACCGGTAAAACCGAGCTGGCCAAATCAATCGCCGAATTTTTGTTCAACGACGAAAAAGCGATGATCCGTTTCGATATGTCCGAATTTAAAGAGGAGCACAGTGCCGCTTTACTTTACGGAGCGCCTCCAGGCTACGTGGGTTACGAAGAAGGTGGTTTATTGGTGAATAAAATCAGACAGCAGCCTTATTCGGTATTGCTTTTTGACGAAATTGAAAAGGCACACCCTTCCGTTTTCGATACTTTTTTACAGATCCTGGACGAAGGCCACATGCATGATCGTTTGGGTAAAGAAGGTGATTTTAGCAATTCATTAATTCTTTTCACCTCGAATATTGGTAGCGAATGGATTGCCGAGCAGATTGGTAAAGGTGTAATTCCTGCTTCAAACCAGTTAATGGAAGTGATGGCCGGGCATTTCCGCCCCGAATTTTTGGCGAGGATTTCCGAAATTGTTCCTTTTGCACCTATAAACGAAAGCAATGTGGTACGCATTTTCGAAATCCAGTTAAGCAGTTTGGTACAATCGCTCAATAAAATGGGTATTGAGTTTGAAATTGCAGAAGATGCCAAAAAAATGATTGCTTTAGATGGCTTTACACCAAAATACGGAGCAAGGCAGTTATCGGCAGTAATCCGGAACCTTTTACGCCGTCCCATCTCCAAATACATCATTTCGGGCGAACTGAAAAAAGGATCAAAGGTTGTGGTAAGCAAACATGCAGAAGAAGATAAACTCGAATGGAATATTATTCAGCCCGAAACCGCAACATTGGAACAAAAATTGAGTTAAAACGTTAACTATTATATTATTAGAACAAATTAATCGTAAACCTAAATCAACATACTATGTTTAATTATGAAATTGGTGGTAACGAGCGAAAAATTGACACCTCAGAAGCCTTCGCAGAAATTGCCCATAACAAAACGCTTTTTGTACAGAAACTTACCGATAACGATCCGATAAAACCTGAAAAAGTAGAAGGATTAAAGACTGTGAAAGACGTATTCGAACATTATAAACCAAATGTGAAAGTAGCTTTCGAAAAGCAGGACGGATCAACCGTTGGCGAAACCATAAATTTTAACGATCTGGGCGATTTTGGTGTGAAAAACATCATCAACCAAAGCAATTACCTTACCAACGTAAATATCGAAAGGGAAATGTCGCTTAACGTAATCAAACAGTTAAAATCGAACAAAACCTTAAAAGCTACACTTGACGACGAAGAAACAAAGTCGGCCTTCATTAACGCTTTGAAGAACTTTGTTGACGAATTGGAGCAAAATAAATAATCTTAACGCCGAGAAAACATGTCAAACCCTCAAGAATTAAAAACCGACGAAAATACTGGTCAGGCAGGTTTTAAACCAGCTGAAACCAAAACCTTAGAAAAAACATCACTTAAAGATAACCTCGAAAAACTGGCTCGTGTTGGTGGTTTCGATCTGTTAGAAGCCACTGTTGATGGTCTGCAGAACTTAAACCCCGAACGTAAAGCCCGTAAACAGATCTTTTTAACCGGTGATGAGAAAAAGAAAGAACGCGAAGAGCTGAAAAAGAAAATCCAGCTTTGGATCGATGTGCTCGAGTCTTCTACTTCTGTAGCCGATATGGTAGAAAAAAGTACCGAAAAACTGAATGCTGCCGAAGAAAACCTGAATAAAAACATCGGTACCGCATTAGAAAGTACAAGAGAACTGGAGCAGGCATACCGTTCGGTGCATTTGTTCTATAAAAATACCGAATCTGATAAACTTAAAAATGTGGTGCTGTTAAATGCATCAATGGATCAGATCAAAGATCTTGATAATCCGCGTTTTATCGAATACGTGGATGATGAATTAAAACAGAATTACGACCGTTTGGATCTCCGTAATAACTACTCTTTAATGGTTGTACCTGGCTATATGGGCTCCAATAAAGTGTTAGAAAGATGGGGTAAAATTGCGCATAACAACAAAGCCATGTTGGTAACCGATTTTGCCGATCTTGATCAGCCGGATGATGTACTGGATCTATTTACCGCAGCAAACTTTACCGGTGGCGATGCATTCCGCTCAAACGTAATCATGACCTGTAACTGGTTGGTTGGCCGTGGTAAAGTTGCCGAAGTGGGTGAGGAAGACGATTTAACCGTACCTGGATCGGCTGCATTGGCTGGTAAAATGTATTACACTTTAATGTCGCAGGTTACCGCAGGTAAAAAACATGGTGCCATAAACGAGGTAGATGGCGTGAAATTCGATTTGAAGAAAAGCGAAATTTCCCATTTAGAAAGAGTAGGTTTGGTGCCAATGGTTAACGAATATGGTAAAGTAATGGCTTTCTCGGCCAAAACCTTATTTAACGGCGATAACATCGGTTTACAAACTTATTCGGTTGTACGTGTATTCGATTACATTACCAAAGTACTGTTCGATTTCCTAAACAGAAGGGCTTTCGAAAACTGGACTTCTAAAACAGAGCAGGACCTGCGTGGCCAGATTGTTAAGTTTTTGGATGGTATCCAGGGCGCTGACCGTTTGATCGAAAGATTTAAAATTATGCGTTTCGAAAGAGATGAACAACAGAAAGACAGAATCCATTTGGATATCCATATCACACCATATTTCCCGGCCAAAAGTTTTGTGGTAAAACTGGATGGACATAAAGGTGAAGATGAAAGCACTACCTGGAGTTCAGAATATAATCAGCAATAGTTTTTGATAGCTGAAAATAAAAACCCAACCCCAGCGTTGGGTTTTTTTATGGGTTATGCACTACACTTAACAAATTCTTTATAATTTTGTAATGCATCGGCCCAATCAGATTAATCAAAAAAAATGAAGCAAGTACTTCTCCTCAATGGGGATATTGAAAAAAACGCATCTACAAATTTCCTGATTAACGCCTATAAAGAAGGGGCAGAAAGTGTTGGCGCTACCGTACGGGAGCTGGCCATTATCGATCTGATATTCAATTCGAACAAACTGTTTAATAACAGACAGATTGCTGAACTGGAACCCGACCTGCAGAAAGCCTTAACTGCCATCAGGCAGAGTAATCATGTGGTACTTTTTTGTCCAGTTTATGTTGATCATATTCCGGCCAAAATCAAGGGCTTTTTCGATCGTCTTTTTATGCCCGATCAGATTTTTACCACGCAACGGCAGAATGTAAACAACAATTTTAGCGGGCGGTCGGCCCGGATTGTATCCATTTTGGATGAGGCAACCTTTAAAGAATGGAAAGCCAATAAGAAAACCACTTATTTATCCATAAAAAAAGTAGTATTCGAAAAATGTAGAATGAGCCCGGTATTAACCAATACCATCGGCGAACTGCACTCGCTCGAAAACCATTATAGCCAAAAGTGGTTGGCCAAAATGGAAAAATTTGGCTCACAGCTCATTTAATACCGCCGTGGTTCCATGGTCTGTGTGTCATGGTTTGTGTCTTCACAAATCATCAGGTTCAGATCAATTCGTCATGATGAATTTATTTCAGCATCTTTTTAGCATGAAAGACCCTGAAATAAATTCAGGCTGACGACCGCATTAGAAAAAAAATTTATTTTGCGCCATGGTTTGTATCCACGCAAACCATCAAGTTTATTTACAGCTACACTTTGTCCTAAAACCCTACACTTTGTGTACAATCGCTACAGTTTTGTAACGCAGGTACTTGCTGTAATGTATTTGTAACACGAAAGATAGAATCGCTTTTTTCCACATTTTTTCCACAAAAAGGCATTGTATAACTGCACTTTTAGGCGATAACAGCCATTTGCTATCTTTTTTAAAACGGTTTATCACTTATCACTGAGCCATATAGATCATATTTGGCCTGATATTTGGTTATGTTCGAGCAGTAGCGGACGCTACATAAATCAAATTTTTAACCTTTAAATTTTAAAACTATGGCTTTCAAAGCTAGATTAAATTTTTCAGGCAAGGAGTACGATGTGCTTCACTGTGCCTATGCGTTAAACCGTGATGTAGATGCAAAAGGAAGACCCTCTTCCGGAGTTTACGGCGGTACCATCGACATTGAGATCGAGTCAACCGAAGACACCTCAATAATCGAGGCGATGGTAAACAACCAGTACAAACC
>NZ_DJDT01000121.1 GCF_002432345.1 Pedobacter sp. UBA5917 | reverse complement strand
CATCTTCATCCTCAGCAGATAAATAAATAACGTCCGAATCTACAACTACTTTACCTTCTTCAACACGTTTGTACGGTGTTTCAATGAAACCTAGATTGTTGATTTTTGCATGCACACAAAGTGATGAAATCAAACCAATGTTCGGTCCCTCCGGAGTTTCAATGGTACATAAACGACCATAGTGGGTATAGTGAACGTCACGTACCTCGAAACCGGCACGCTCACGCGATAAACCACCTGGACCTAGGGCCGATAAACGGCGTTTGTGCGTAATCTCTGCCAATGGATTGGTTTGATCCATGAACTGAGATAACTGGTTGGTACCAAAGAACGAGTTGATTACCGATGATAACGTACGGGCGTTGATCAGATCGGTTGGTGTAAACACCTCGTTATCGCGGATGTTCATACGCTCACGGATTGTTCTGGCCATACGGGCTAAACCAACACCAAATTGTGCGTACAACTGCTCACCTACCGTACGTACACGACGGTTAGACAAGTGATCGATATCATCTACTTCTTCTTTTGAGTTGATCAATTTGATCAGGTATTTTACAATTGCAATAATATCTGCTTTTGTTAATACTTTAACCTCATCAGGGGTATTCATTTTTAATTTACGGTTGATGCGGTAACGACCAACATCCCCTAAATCATAACGTTTATCCGAGAAGAACAAACGGTCAATGATACCACGTGCAGTTTCCTCATCAGGTGGTTCTGCGTTACGCAAAGCACGGTAGATGTTTTCAACAGCTTCTTTTTCAGAGTTTGATGTATCTTTCTGTAATGTATTATATATAATGGTATAATCAGCCTGACTTGCGCCATCTTCTTTTGATAAGATGATGCTTTTTACGCCAGCTTCGATAACCATATCAATGTGTTCGTCTTCTAAAACGGTTTCTCTTTCAAGAATCACTTCATTACGGTCGATAGAAACTACCTCACCAGTATCTTCATCAACAAAATCTTCAACCCATTTTTTCAATACCCTTGCAGCCAGTTTACGACCGATGTATTTCTTTAAACCTGATTTGCTAACTTTTACTTCGTCGGCAAGATCAAAAAGTTCCAAGATATCTTTATCAGAATCGTAACCGATAGCACGTAATAAAGTGGTAACCGGGAATTTTTTCTTACGATCGATGTAAGCATACATTACGTTGTTAACGTCTGTAGCAAACTCGATCCATGAACCTTTGAAAGGAATAACACGCGCCGAATACAATTTGGTTCCGTTAGTGTGACGGCTCTGGCCGAAGAACACACCTGGAGAACGGTGTAATTGCGAAACGATAACACGTTCTGCACCGTTGATAACAAACGTACCTTTTGGTGTCATATACGGGATAGTACCTAAGTACACATCCTGGATAATGGTTTCAAAATCTTCATGTTCTACATCATTACAAGAAAGCTTAAGCTTTGCTTTTAATGGAACATTGTAGGTTAATCCACGCTCAATACACTCGTGTATATCATAACGTGGCGGATCAACAAAATAATCAAGAAACTCCAATACGAAGATATTTCTTGAATCTGTTATTGGAAAGTTTTCAGCAAACACTTTGAACAAACCCTCGCTTGAGCGATCGTCTGAAGTGGTATCTATCTGGAAAAATTCTCTGAATGATTGCAATTGCACATCCAGAAAATCCGGATAGTCTATAATGTGCTTACTAGTTGCAAAATTTACTCTTTGTTCGACTGTCTTTGCCAATGGACTAAAAGATTTTAGTTTAAGAATAAACTATTTGTTTGGTTTCGTTTCCAACCATGCTCATCAACCAAACAAAATGAGATGTTTATAAACAGGTAAAGACACCGACATTTTCAGTCGGTGTCTAATACATTTTTAGCTTAGCTAAGTTAAGTGATTACTTAATCTCAACTACTGCTCCAGCTTCTTCTAATTGTTTTTTAAGAGCTTCTGCTTCGTCTTTAGCAACACCAGCTTTTAATTCTTTTGGTGCTCCGTCTACTAAGTCTTTAGCTTCTTTCAAACCTAAACCAGTTAAGTCTTTAACAAGTTTTACAACTGCTAATTTCTGACCACCAGCTTCTTTTAAGATTACATCAAAAGATGTTTTTTCTGCAGCAGCAGCAGGTGCATCACCACCAGCAGCAGGACCAGCAACTACAGCAGCAGCTGCGGGCTCAATACCATACTCATCTTTTAAGATTTGAGCTAATTCATTAACTTCTTTTACTGTTAAGTTTACTAATTGCTCAGCAAACGCTTTTAAATCTGCCATTTTATTAAGATTTTAAAAATTTACGTGTAATAATTTTGTTTAATTTGCGAACTTAAGGTGTTCGTTAACCTTCTCTTTCTTGTAGAGTTTTAACAATTCCTGCAATTTTGCTACCGCCTGATTGAAGCGCAGATAGAACATTTTTAGCTGGTGACTGTAGTAATCCAACGATATCGCCGATAAGCTCTTCTCTTGATTTCAAGCTTACCAGGTTATTCAATTGGTCGTCGCCAACATATACTGATGAATCTATAAATGCTGCTTTAAGCACAGGTTTATCAGAAGTTTTTCTCAAAGCTTTAATCAACTTAGCCGGAGCGTTTGCTGTTTTTGAGAATAATAATGATGATGAACCTTTAAGGGCTTCGTATATCTCAGAAGCATCACCTTCTAAACCTTCGATCGCTTTGCGGATCAAAGAGTTTTTAGCAACCTTCATTACGATATCACCTTCGAAACATTTGCGGCGGATGTTATTGATCTGCTCAACAGAAAGGCTAGAAGTATCAGCAATATAGAAATTGCCAAACTCTTGCATTTGTCCTTGTAGTTCTAAAACTACTCCGTTTTTTTCTTCTCTGTTCATGATTAGATCCCCGCTACTGATTTTGTTTCAATTGCAATCCCAGGACTCATTGTAGAAGACACGTGAATGCTCTTAAAATAAGTTCCTTTTGCAGCAGATGGTTTTAATTTAGAAATAACCTGAATAATTTCAAGTGCGTTCTCATAAATTTTGTCTGCTGGGAATGATACTTTTCCTATCGAGGCGTGTATGATACCCGTTTTGTCTACTTTAAAATCAATTTTACCTGCTTTAACCTCTGTTACAGCTTTACCAACTTCATTGGTTACTGTTCCAGATTTAGGGTTAGGCATTAAGTTCCTTGGACCTAAAACACGGCCCAATTTACCTACCTTAGCCATACAAGCTGGTGTAGTGATAATAATGTCTACATCGGTCCAACCACCTTCAATTTTAGCTACATACTCGTCTAAACCTACGAAGTCTGCGCCAGCTGCTTTTGCTTCTTCTTCCTTATCAGGAGTTACCAAAGCTAAAACACGTACAGTTTTACCTGTTCCGTGTGGTAAAGTAGCAATACCACGTACCATTTGATTGGCTTTACGCGGATCTACACCTAAAGATACATCAATATCAACTGAAGCATCGAATTTAGTAGTAGTGATTTCTTTTACCAAAGCAGCAGCATCCTTCAAAGTATAAGCTTTACCAGCTTCTATTTTAGCATGTGCCTTTTTTTGATTTTTAGTTAATTTCGCCACTGTTGTAAACTGTTTTTTAATTAATTGTTCCAGGGTGCGTCACCAGAAACGGTGATTCCCATACTGCGTGCTGTACCGGCAACCATACTCATTGCAGATTCGATTGTAAATGCATTTAAATCAGGCATTTTATCCTCAGCAATAACTTTAATCTGGTCCCAGGTCACCGATCCAACTTTTTTACGGTTAGGCTCAGCAGAACCACTCTGTAATTTAGTAGCATCCTTTAATTGAATAGCTACAGGAGGGGTTTTGATGATGAAATCGAATGACTTATCAGCATAAACAGTAATTACAACTGGCAATACTTTACCTGCTTTATCTTGGGTACGAGCGTTGTACTGTTTGCAAAACTCCATAATGTTCACCCCTTTAGCACCTAATGCAGGTCCTACTGGTGGCGATGGATTTGCCGCTCCGCCTTTGATCTGTAATTTGATCATTGCACTGACTTCTTTTGCCATTTTGTGTTTTTTGTTTATTTAAAACTCAATGTTAAATAGTGGAAGCATGTAACATTTTATTTCCTTAGGGCTCCTATAAAGCTTAAAGGACTGCAAAGATATGGATTAACTTACAGTAAAACAATAGTATCGATAAAAATTAATTATTAATTCTTCGGGAATATATTGATTTGCTGTTTTTGTTAAAAGATGCATTAAGAACCTATTGATACTTAACGGCTAACAAACGATAGTTATTGCCTTTATTAAACATAAAGCCATAAAAAAAGCCCCGACTAAATCGAGGCTTATAAATATTTAATAATTTCTTATTCTTTTTCTACCTGCATGTAGTTAAGCTCAAGCGGAGTTTTACGGCCGAAGATTTTAACCATTACTTTCAGTTTTTTCTTCTCTTCGTTTACCTCTTCGATAATACCTGAGAAACCGTTGAAAGGTCCGTCCATTACTTTGATGTTTTCGCCAACATAGTAAGGAACATTCATGGTTTCGCCTTGCTCGCTCATTTCATCAACCACACCCAAAATACGGTTAACTTCTGCCTGGCGCATCGGAATCGGGTTACCAGCTTTATCGCCCAAGAAACCGATTACGCTGTTAATTCCTTTAATAATGTGTTCTAATTCTCCGTCTAATGTAGCTTCGATCAAAACATAACCAGGATAAAAGTTACGTTCTTTGGCAATTTTTTTACCATCTTTCATCTGGTAGTATTTCTCCATCGGGATTAATACCTGGGGAACCAAATGAGAGAAACCTAAACGGCTGATCTCAGCATCTATGTACTGTTTTACTTTCTTTTCTTTACCGCTAACAGCCCTTACAACGTACCACTTTAGATCGCTCATTAGATAATATTAATTAGAAAGTGATTTATAAAAAGTATCCAATACAAATGTAGAACCTTTATCCATTGCAAAAATTACCAGTGCAATGATCAGGGAAGCTACTAAAACAAGAATTGCAGAACTTTGAAGTTCGCCCCAAGTAGGCCATGTAACCTTATTGGTCATCTCATCGTACGATTCTTTTATAAACTCAACTACTTTAGCCATATCAAATTATTGAATGTTTGAATGAGTAAATGAGTGAATGATAGGTTTTGAAAGTTATTTCAAATTCAATCATTCACTCATTCTGATACTCAATCCTATGTTTAGCACGGGAACAAGGATTCGAACCCTGATCAAAGGTTTTGGAGACCTCTATTCTACCGTTGAACTATTCCCGTGTGTATAAAAAAGAGCTAGCCTTAACCAGCTCTTTTTATATTGTTGTAGCTTAAAATTAAGCTAAGATTTCAGTTACCTGACCAGCACCTACTGTTCTACCACCTTCACGGATAGCGAAACGTAGACCTTTTTCCATTGCGATAGCGTTGATCAACTTAACAGTGATTGTAACGTTATCACCTGGCATTACCATTTCAGTTCCTTCAGCTAGTGAAATCTCACCAGTTACGTCTGTGGTACGGAAATAGAATTGAGGACGGTATTTGTTGAAGAATGGAGTGTGACGACCACCTTCTGCTTTTGATAATACATAGATCTCAGCTTTGAAATCAGTGTGAGGAGTTACTGAACCTGGTTTACAGATTACCATACCACGACGGATATCAGTTTTCTCAATACCACGTAACAATAAACCTACGTTATCACCAGCTTCACCATAATCTAAGATCTTACGGAACATCTCAACACCAGTTACTGTAGATTTTAAGTTCTCAGCACCCATACCTAAGATTTCAACCGGATCTCCAGAGTTGATTACACCACGCTCAATACGACCAGTTGCTACAGTACCACGACCAGTGATCGAGAATACGTCTTCAACAGGCATTAAGAATGGAAGATCTGTTAAACGTGGAGGAATTGGAATGTAGCTATCTACAGCATCCATTAATTCCATGATTTTACCAACCCATTTAGCATCACCGTTTAATCCACCTAATGCAGAACCTTGGATTACTGGAATATCATCACCTGGGAATTCGTAGAAAGATAATAATTCACGAACTTCCATTTCAACTAGTTCTAATAATTCTGGATCATCAACCATATCCACTTTGTTCATGAATACAACTAATGAAGGCACACCAACCTGACGAGCTAACAAGATGTGCTCACGAGTTTGTGGCATTGGACCATCAGTAGCAGCAACAACGATAATTGCACCGTCCATTTGAGCAGCACCAGTAACCATGTTTTTCACGTAATCCGCGTGACCTGGACAGTCAACGTGTGCGTAGTGACGGTTAGCTGTTGAATACTCAACGTGAGCTGTATTGATAGTGATACCTCTTTCTTTTTCCTCTGGAGCAGAGTCAATAGAATCGAATGAACGTGCCTCAGTTAAACCAGCATCAGCTAAAACTTTTGTAATAGCCGCTGTTAAAGTTGTTTTACCGTGATCCACGTGACCAATTGTACCGATGTTTAAGTGCGGTTTACTGCGGTCAAATTTTTCTTTTGCCATTTTATTTATAACTAATTAGTAGGTTAACTTTTTTATTATTTTTTATTAATTGTTTTGATGCAATGCAACACAAAAAACCTTGTCTACCCTGCATGTTTAACAGATTTAACAAAGCTTTATTATAATGAGCCAAAGATGGGACTTGAACCCACGACCTCTTCCTTACCAAGGAAGTGCTCTACCGCTGAGCTACTTCGGCTTTTTAGTTTTCAGCTTTCAGCATTCAGTTTTTAGCAAAAACTACCAAACTGACAACCGTTAACTGCTCACTTTATTTTGGAGCGGAAGACGAGGTTCGAACTCGCGACCTATAGCTTGGAAGGCTATCGCTCTACCAACTGAGCTACTTCCGCTTTTAAAACTAGTGATTGATTGAATGAAAGAATGAGAGATTTATTCTACCATTAAAACATTTGGTCATTCATTTAAAGTGTGGGGAGAGAAGGATTCGAACCTTCGAAGTCTTACGACAACAGAGTTACAGTCTGTCCCATTTGGCCGCTCTGGTATCTCCCCGTTTTTTACTTTAAAATGCTAACACTTTAACATAAAAAGAGCCTCCTATCGGAATCGAACCAATGACCTACTGATTACAAGTCAGTTGCTCTACCAGCTGAGCTAAGGAGGCTTTAAATTTTGTGCAATGATACGAAAAATCTTCATTTTTCATACTATTAACGTGTTTTTTTAAAACTTTTATCTTTTTAAAGAACAACCCTTTTCTTCTTGGCTTAACACCGTTTCCGAAAGGGAATGCAAATATACACACTTATATTTCACTTCAAAATTATTTTGAAAAAAAATACTGAAGTTATTTTGTTGAAGCATCTTTATATCGCTTAAGAAGCTTAATAATCAATCTCTTAAAATCGAATATTTTTTTTCATTTTTTTACGATCTACAAGCCTAAAAAACAGCATCAGGATGTTTAACCACAGGAAGCGACAGAAAATAAAGGGCGAATAAATTTCAATAAAAATTAAAATTTGTTTGGTAAGATTGATTTTTTTGGAAAAAATTTGCCGAAAAAATTAAAATCGAATAAAAAAATTTTCGCTGAGGGGCTTCAATTTCTTTGATTATCTTAAAAAACCGACGGGCAAAAGATCGTGATCTCGACTGCGTTTAACTCCCCTACCATTAAACAGCGTAAAAAAGTAGCGTCGCCTCGGCCTAAACTCGACCTGCACCGATCCTTCATCGGTAGTAGAGCGGATGCATCTATCTCGCGACAGATCTCTCGACTACGTTGCACTTCGCTCGAGATGACGCCTCTGGGGAAGTATATCCTTCAACTTTTTAACGGTACCTTCAAAAAAAAAGAGCGGCACATTTAACTGTGTCGCTCTCGTGCATATATAATTTTGCGCCTTATTAATAATCAGCAGCTTCGCTTTCGCTCAAAATTGCCTTGTGCTCACTTAATTTTGCACGCGTTTTATCTTTATGTTTAGTGATCTGTTTTCTTAACGATTCTATCGCCAGATCGGTGGCTTCTTCAAATGATTTACATTGTTCTTTAGCAAACAGGGTACCTCCGGGCACAATGAGTTTGATCTCACTGATCTTATTGGCCTCGTCCTCTACGTTCTCTAACTTTAAATACACTTCGCCGCTGATGATCTGGTCAAAAAACTGATCAAGCTTATTTGCTTTCTTCTGTATAAAATCTAACAACTTACTGTCTGCACTGAAGTGGATTGATTGAACTCCGATTTTCATTTTTCCTCCTTTTTTTACGCCTTTGGATGGGCTTGTTTATAAATTGTTTTTAATCTTTCGATCGAGTTGTGGGTGTAAACCTGGGTTGCAGCCAAACTGGCGTGGCCCAAAAGTTCTTTGATCGCATTTAAATCTGCTCCTGCATTTAGCAGGCTTGTGGCATAGCTATGCCGCAACACGTGGGGACTTTTCTTTTCATTGGTTGATACATGGTTTAGGTATGAGGTAACAATACGGTATATCAATTTCGGATAGGCCGCTGCACCTGTATTGGTAACGATTAATATAAGCAAATTGTTATTAAAGTTTTGCAACTTTTTTAGGTCGATGTAGGTATTTAGCTGATTGATAAGCTGTTTATTTATCGGGATAATCCGCTCCTTATTTCTTTTGCCCAATACTTTGATGGTACCCGAATAAACATCGATATCGCTATCCTTTAACTGCAGCAATTCGGTTAAACGCATGCCGGTACCGAAAAGCAGTTCAATTACCAGATGATCGCGTACAGAGGGGAAACTTTCATCAAAATATTGATCCGAATCCAATAAATGATCCATTTTCTGCGCATCAACAAAAACAGGAAGCCTTTTAGGTATTTTTGGCGCTTTGATCAAAACACTCGGATTTTGATCGATCTTTCCGTTGCGGTGCAGAAATTTGTAAAAGCTCCTCAGCGCAGAGATCTTTCTGTTGATGGTATTTTCCGAATTTTCTTTTTCCATCAGTTCTACCATGTAGCTTCTGAGATGGGTATGTTTAACTTCAAGAAAATTTAGTTCGAGGGCAGTATTAAGGTATGCTTCAAACTGATCTAAATCGGTTTGATAAGAAGTAATGGTGTGCTGCGAATAGCGCTTCTCGTGGGTTAAATATGTGATAAAACTTTTCAGCAACATTCAATATATTTTTGAGGGGCATTGATATGAAGTTACAAATTGTTTTGATATAAAGAAATCATTAATTAATTGTTTATTGTAAAGTTTTGGTCTAATATGGTAACCACAGATAAAAAGGATGCTCACAGATATGATCCGCGTTTATCTGTGTGCATCTGTGGTTAAAACCTGGTCATAAAAACAAAAAAGCCCCCCGATGTAAAATCGGGGGGCTTCACTATTATATCGTGAACAACTATGAAGTTGTATCTAGATTCATATTCTGAATGTAAACAGCATGTTTAATTTCAGTACGGCGAGCAACGGATTTTTTCTCGTATGCTTGGCGACTACGTAGTTCTCTCAATACACCAGTTTTTTCAAACTTTTTCTTGAAACGTTTAAGGGCTTTATCTAATGATTCGCCGTCTTTAATGTTGATAATGATCATAACGCTGAAATACCTCCTCTCGTGGTTTTTTAATTTCCCGTGTTATCGGGGCTGCAAATGTAAGCAAAATATTGAAAATGAGAAAGATTTTATAAAAAGAATTTTTATTTAAATCATTCATTAAACTCTACTGTTGTTTAGTTACATTTATATATACATTATTATAATATGACAACAGGCAAAAAAGTAGGGTCAATTATTGCAGTTATAGTGGTTATCATCGTGGTTGCTGTATGCTATTACCGTTATTTCTTCGTTTTTGGCGAAGGGGTTAAAGCAGGAGAACTTAACTACGTAGTTAAAAAAGGCTATATATTTAAAACCTATGAAGGTAAATTGATCCAGAGCGGAATAAAATCGCGTCAAACAGGAACCTTACAGAATAACGAATTTGAATTTTCTATCGCCAATAAGGAAATTGCAGATAAAATGATGCAAAATAGCGGTAAGTTTTATGAATTACACTATAAAGAATATAAGCACGCTCTACCCTGGCGCGGTTTTAGTGTTTATGTAGTAGATAGTATTTTAACTACGAAAGATATAGCGCAATAAGCCGAAAGACTAAAGGTTAAAGTCTAAGACCAAAGACTAAAGGTTAAAGTCTAAAGACTAAAAAAAATCCGGAGATATTTAAACCGTCCGGATTACTCATAATATATTTGGTTTTTAATATGGTATAAGGCGTAAGGTTTAGGGTATAAGGTTCAACGCATCCAGCCTTCTACCTTAAAACCCTCTACCTTGATAATATTTCTCTGGCGATTACAATCTTCTGGATTTCGGATGTGCCCTCACCTATTGTACATAATTTACTATCACGGTAAAATTTCTCTACCGGAAAATCTTTGGTATAACCATAACCGCCAAAAATCTGAACAGCATCTGTTGCTACCCTTACCGAAACCTCCGAAGCAAAATACTTCGCCATAGCCGATTCTTTCGTCATAGGCAAATGCCTGTTTTTTAAATCGGCTGCCTGGCGGATCAATAATTCTGCCGCTTCAATTTCTGTAGCCATATCGGCCAGTTTAAAACTAATGGCCTGATAGCTCGAAATGGGCTGACCAAACTGCTGGCGTTGTTTTGAATAAGCCACAGCGGCATCAAAAGCACCTTTGGCAATCCCTAAGGCCAATGCAGCAATAGAAATCCGCCCACCATCCAAAACTTTCATGGCCTGCTTAAAACCTTCGCCAACATTGCCCAGCAAATTGGCTTTGGGTACTCTGCAGTTATCAAAAATCATTTCAGTGGTTTCTGACGCACGCATGCCCAGTTTATTTTCTTTTTTACCGGCTGTAAAACCTGGTGTACCACGCTCTACCACAATTGCAGAAATCCCTTTCGAACTTCCTTGCTCCCCTGTTCTCACCATTACAACAGCAATATCGCCGCTTTTACCGTGGGTAATCCAGTTTTTGGCACCGTTAATAATATAGTCGTCGCCATCTTCAACTGCTGTGGTCATCATTCTTAAAGCATCCGAACCGGTGTTTGCTTCGGTTAAGCCCCAGGCACCGATCCACTCAGCTGTTGCCAGCTTGGGCAGCCACCTTTGTTTTTGTTCTTCGTTGGCAAAGGCCAGAATATGACCGGTACACAAAGAGTTGTGCGCTGCTAGTGAAAGACCGATTGAACCACAAACACGGGCCACTTCAACAATCACATCAACATATTCCTGATAGCCTAAACCCGAACCGCCATATTCTTCGGGCACCAAAACGCCCATCAAACCCAATTCTCCAAGTTGTTTAAACAATTCTATCGGGAAATGCTGTGCCTCATCCCAGTCCATAATATTTGGACGAATGTTTTTCTCTGCAAAATCGCGGACCATAGCCCTTACACTCTGCTGAGTTTCTGTTTCTGAAAAATCGAAGCTTACGCTCATTAATTTTTATATTTTAAGTTAGTTGGAGGCAATTATAAACAATTATTTGATAGTTGATTACCATTAAATATTTGCGTAATTACAGAATGAAATGGTATTCGGTTCAATTAGTTTATCGGCTAATTTTTAAAGCCCGAAAATGATTGGAAAAGATTTTTTTATTTTTTTTATAAAAATCTGCCTAAAATTAAAATGATGTTCATTTTTAATGGAAATGGGCTGAAGATGGATAATTCCCACAAAATGTTGCTACGGAACGTAACGCAAATAACCAATGGTTATTTGCTACCCATGATGCGTCCCTAGCAGGACGACCTGTACCGATTTTCATCGGTAGCGAAGGATCTTTTTACGCAAGAACTACCTCTTTTCTTCTCAAAAAGAAATATAAGGAGCTATTTTATCGATAACCTGCTGATTTAAGATCACTACCTTTTTCAGATCTGTTATACCCGTATAGTTTCCATGCTGTTTACGGTACTGAATAATCGCATTGATCTGTTTATAGGAAAGGTATGGATTCCGTTTTAAATCGTTAAAAACTGCGGTATTGATGTTGACTGTTTTTAAAGGAACATTGCTGATCGAAATCTGGTCTTTAATTTCGGCATACTTAACCGAGTCTAAACCGTAAACCTCCATTAGCTGTTCTTTTTTATAAAAACCACCTAAACGCTCGCGATATTTAAGAATCCTGCTGGCGAAAGCACCACCAATTCCTTTTATTTCATCCAATTGGGCTGAATCGGCGCTGTTAATGTCTACAATTACGGCTACCTTTTTAATATATTCCTTTTTTTCGAAAGGAGTATACTTTTTTGAGCCGCTTAAACCCTGATCGGCAATTTTAACGTAAGGCAAAATCTTTTTATACACCTCAGGAGAAATCGTATACATTTTCTGCAGATCTTCGGGTTTATAAAATTTGCCTCCTTTACCGGTATAGTTGATAATTGCTTTTGCCTGTTTCGGAGATAGGCCCAAACTTTGCCAGCCATCAGCACTTAAAGTATTGGGATCGAAATTAAATAATTTAACCGCTTTTTCGGAATTGGTATTTTCGATATGCTCACGTACATTATCGGCATACTTTTCATCGGCAATGGTTATTTTCTGTATCTGCGCCAAAAGGTCAGGATCATCTTTTTCTAACGGCCGTGTGTAACTATATATAATAGGTATAGCTTTTAGCACCACAATAATCAATGCAAGGAACAGCAGTCCGTTGAACTCGCCTTTACTAAAACCGAAGTATTTATTAAGCCAAATTCTCATTGATGTGATATGACATGTGTATTATAAATATAAATCTTATTTTTGGGATTGCAAAACTGAGCAGGTTTTGCCTATCAACAACCTAAGAATTTTATATGAAGATCATAACGACATCTGAATTTGCAAAAGCAACGAAGATAGATAAGCTAGGTGTACCGGGTTTGGCAGGTTTGATGATGGAGATCATGAAACTGAATGATATTAACGACGTATTCGCTCAAAATCAACACTTTAAGGGTTTAGAATTTGTAGATAAAATATTGGAAACGATTGGCGTTTCTATCGAATTTGATGATGATGATTTAAACAGCATCCCTAAAACAGGTCCGTTTATTGCGATTGCAAACCATCCTTATGGTGGTGTAGAAGGATTGGCTTTGGTTAAACTTTTATGTACGGTTAGGCCCGATGCAAAGGTGATGGTCAACTTCATCCTGAAAAAAATACCCAACCTTGATGAGTTTTTTGTTGCAGTTAATCCTTTCGAAAATGTACAGCATTCATCAAGCATCAGCGGTTTAAAAACAACTTTCGATTTACTTAGAAACGGAACACCGATCGGGATTTTTCCTGCAGGAGAGGTTTCTACCTTTAAACTGGATGCGCAGCAGGTAACCGACAGGATGTGGCACCCGGTGGTTGGAAAATTGATTGCAAAAGCCAAAGTGCCTGTTGTACCGATTTATTTCCACGGTAACAATGGTGTTTTCTTTAATATTTTAAGTTTTATACATCCAACTTTACGTACAGCGAAATTACCTTCGGAGTTTTTAAATAAACACGGACGTACGATTAGGGTAAGAATCGGAAAGCCGATTGCCATTTCGGAAATCTCGCACATGAACAGCAGCAATAAGCTGATGGACTTTTTAAGGGCACGTACCTATGCGCTTGGTGTTGGACTGGATACAGAGAAAAAGCTTTTTAATCCGTTAAATTTATTCAAGATTAAAAAGAAACCGGTTGAGGTAATTGAAGAAACCTCGAGGGTTTTGATTAAGGGTGAGGTCGAAAAACTGGAAGATTTTAAAGTCTGGACAGAGAAAAACTATGAGGTTTACATCGTTCCAACGTTAAAAATACCTAACATTTTAAGGGAAATTGGCCGTTTGCGCGAAATTACCTTCCGTGAGGTTGGTGAGGGAACAAACAAAAAAATCGATCTTGATAACTACGATATCTATTATAACCACCTATTTATATGGGATAAGGATTTGGAAAATATTGTAGGCGCTTACCGCATTGGCAAGGGTGATGAGATTTTGGAAAGCATGGGCCGCAGGGGCTTTTACCTTTCGGAACTGTTTAAAATGAAAGATCAGTTTTACCCGATGTTAAGACAGGGGATTGAGCTTGGCCGATCGTGGATCAGGAAAGAATACCAGGGCAAGCCACTTCCGTTATTTCTATTGTGGAAAGGGATTTTAAAATACCTGATCGATAACCCACAGTACCGTTACATGTTCGGGCCGGTAAGTATCAGCAACAATTTCTCCAAATTCAGTAAAGCCTTAATTGTTGATTACATCACCAAAAACCATTTCGACTATGAAATGGCGAAGTATGTTAAACCGAGAAATAAATTTAAAGCCGATTTATTGCCTATCGCAACCGATACCTTGGTTGATAGCAGCGAATCATTTAAAGATTTAGATAGTATCATCGGCGATATCGAAAACTCGCATATTAAAATCCCGGTATTGTTAAGGCAGTATATGAACCTGAATGCGAAGATTATTTCTTTCAATATCGACCCTAAGTTTTCAGACTGTCTGGATGGCTTCCTCGTGGTAGATACGCATAACATTCCACCAGAAATGCTGGAAAAACTTGGCAAGAACCTATAATTTAAGGCAATAAAAAAACCCAGACATCCATCTGGGTTTTTTATTATCAACTAACCTAAACTTTATAAATACTAACCAAATATTTATGCCACAAAAGTATAGCGGCCTTGTTAAGCTGGTATTAATGAAATGTTATTTATAGAATATTTAATGTTGCTGTTTTGTAGTAATCCTTCTTCTACCCACAATTTTATTTTGGAGTACAAAATAAAGGATACCCCCAAACCATGTTAAGTTTTTATTAAACAGATGCGGCGGCTTAACGTAAACAAATTGTTGCTTTTAGGTTAATTATAGGTAAATTTAATGTAACCAAATATGAGGCGGTTTGAAAAGAGCGATTTATATATTTTCATTTATATGCATGATGATGCCTGCCATCAACGTGTGTGGACAGAACCATTCTTTCGATTTTTATAATGGCACCTTTAATTTCAGTATCGATTCTACGGTAAATATTCCTGTATCAAAAACCGCAAACGCAGCCGAGGTCTCAAAATTTTACCACGAAGCATCATCCGGCAATTACGACACGATGATTTCTGCACTAAAAAATTATCAGGAAAAATATCATTTAAACGATTGGATCTACTATCAGCTCATCCGCAGAACGGCAGAGGAGATCAGTCCGAAAGCAGATAATTATTTCCGTTATACGCTATATAAATGGTTTCTGCTCAGCAAATGCGGTTACGATGCCAGGGTTGCAGTTGGCAATGATCAGGTTATTTTTTATGTGAGGAATGAAGAGAATATTAATGATATTCCTTTTTTTATGATCGATGGCAAAAAATACATGTGCCTTAACTATCATGATTATGGCAAATTGTTTAAACAGGCTAATGCCTATATCCCGGTCAACATTTCAATCCCCGAAGCCAAAAATGACTTTTCTTATAAGGTTACGCGTATGCCCGATTTCAAGCCCGAAAGTTACGAGGAAAAAGATATCGAATTTAGCTACCGCCAAAAAGTCAATCATTTTAAATTGAAAGTGAATGAAAATGTAGAAACCATCTTTAAAAATTATCCGGTGGTTGATTTTGAAAGTTACTTTAACATTCCAATGAGCAGAGAAACCTATAGTTCACTTATTCCCACGTTAAAGGAAAACTTAAAGGGCATGGCTCAAAAAAAGGGGATTGACTATTTAATGAGATTTACCCGTTATGCTTTTTTATATGAGGACGACGATGAAAATTTTGGAAAAGAAAAACGCTTTTCGCCGGAACAAACACTGTTAAGTACCTACAGCGACTGCGACGATAGGGCAGCACTTTTCTTTTATCTCGTGAAAGAAATCTATAACCTACCCATGATTGCAATTTTATATCCAAAACATTTAACCATTGCCGTGCAATTTGAAAAACCTGTAGGTGAATCGGTTACCTATAACGGGAAAAAGTATTCGTATTGCGAACCGACCCCTCAGGTTCAAAATCTTAGAATCGGGCAACTTTCTTCGGCCCTTAAAAACAGTAAATACGAGATCGTATATGCCTACGAGCCGGTTAAATGATAAGAGCAAGCATACAGCGTTAATTTAATATTAAATAATTGTTAATTATATGTTATCATATTAACAACAAGATGAAAAGATAGCTATTTGCAGTACTTTTATTTTTAAACTGATTTTTAAAATTTAAAAATAGATCCTTATGTCTGCAATTATTTATACCGTTTTAAAAGAGTTTTTTGTTGAAATCCATCAACATCAGGTAAAAGCAAGGATCATGTCGCCTGTTAACGATAACACTGTTTTTGTTTTCCAGACCAGTTTATATTACAAGAGCAAAAGCAATTCGGATCCCAATCAGCCAGCTTCAACATTTACCTCCTATGCTAATGCCGAAAGACATTTATTACAATACCTGGAAGAATTTCAGAATACGATTGATCTGGGTGGCCACGTAGCAGAGGGAACCAAAATCTAGCTATTAATCAATGGCTTACCGATTTAAATATTTTGTATGTTAACTCAATTTCAATATGTTAACATAATAATAATATTGATTTAATTTTCTGATAACATATCTTTGAAAATATTCCATGTTATTTCAAATGAAGAAAAATAAATCAAAGTCAGGAAACCATTCGGCAAGCAAGAAAGTACGTAAAGAGTTAGAATCAAAATTAGCGGCTGCTTTCGGCGAAGTGATATCAGCTTACGGAAAAGCTAAAAAGGCTGATAAGGTAATCGAAAAATTTGCCAAACAACTGGCTAAAAAAGTAACCGTTCCGGTTACAAGCGACTCGATCGAACCATTTATAAAAGAAGAAAAAGCAGCTCCAAAAGCAAAGGTAGCTAAACCAGCGGTAGCAAAGAAAGCCGAAAAAAAGCCGGTAACCGAATAAATTAAAGTTTTATTAACCAGCAGATTTAAAACAAATTGACTGTGTATAATGGGTTAAGAAACTAGAAAAGCAGGACAACTTTCCATTTGAAAAATTATCCTGCTTTTTGCAATCGGATTGTTTATATCAGCCACCTTTTAATTAAAGGTAATGGTTTGTCTTGCCCACTCTCCCGTGCATTCTAAACCAACCAACCTACATTCCAAATAATAAGTGCCCGGAGCACCATAGGCCCACTCCTGCTGTGGCGAGTTGCTAAAACTGCTTACCGGCAGTACAACATTTAAACTTTGATCCAGCATTCTCCACTCATAATAACCGCTATCATACGTCGCTCCGGCTGTACTAATTACGGTACTACCTACAGAATTGTTAGATGGGCCATTGATTATATTTTTAAAAGTACTTACAAATGGAGTAGTTACTGGTGGGTATAAATACTGTGCAGCAATTATATCATAAGATGAAAAGCTAGACCAAGTTCTTGAAGTACCAAGTCGGCCAGAATTCATTATTGAATTTGGATCTGCTGACGGAGCACCTGTTGACGGCGTACCAGGTGTAACATTAACACCAACATATCTACCATAGTTATCGTAGTTACCTTCTCCACTATAATCTGTATGTCGTAAGCCCAAACAGTGACCAATTTCGTGTATTAACATAAATACATCCTGTTCATGGCTTCTTGGCACACCATTGTCTGCACCTGAGCTGGTAACATTATTGGTGATATGATTTACCCAAATGTTAGCTCCTGCCTGTCCACCATCAGTAGGAAAATCGGCCATTCCAAATGCACCTGTTCCCATATTTGACTTTCTAACCGTAATATGGGGCGTAACTGAACTGGTATACGGAGCATAAAACTGATTATACGAATGAATTAGGTTGATACGGCAGTTACCTATTGCATTCCATGCAGCTACAGCTTCTCTAATTGCATAAAACCACCTGGTATCGAAATCTTCCTGGGTAATGATCACATTTGTCAGGTTTCCCTGAATTAACTGGTTGGTGTGGCCCTGTGCTATTTTACCACCAAGATTCATTACTTTTTCAGGATTTTTATTTGCGTTTAGCGCGTTTTTAGCAATCCTGATATCACCTTCAACAATGTAGTAGTCGCCTGATTCCTTAATGCCATCTGTTTGAAAGCCGAGTTCTTTTATTCTGGCAACAGCAGCAGGATCGATATCCACTTTGACTTCCGGCGCAACTGTAGGGCTTTCTGATTTTTTACATGAATAGATGGTTAATGTAAACAGTACAAGTGTTAAACACATCATCCTTGATAATGAGCTTAAAATAGATGTTTTTTTCATGGGATGTTTTTTATGTAATTTAACCAACTAATTGTTAAGTTACATTAAACAAATCATTAACTTTAATATTATAAAACATACAGATTAAAAACATTAAGAAGTCTAAATACAACTATAAAAAACTACAAAATGGAATAATATCTATTTACAAGGAAATAACCGATGGCTTAAAATGGGTTTTAACTAGTCCTAAAACATCAAAAGAGCATCTACCAGCATAGTAGATACTCTTCTAAAAACCTAAGCAACAACCATAGTTTTTATTGAACAATAATATTTTTAGTTACAGTTATTGGTGTTGTATATTTGCCACTAGAAATGGTACACTGTAATTGATAGTTGCCCGAATCAAAAAACACTTCAGGTAATCTCACCTGTGTAGCCCAAGAAAAATCGGGTGCAGCACCACTTCCTGCTGTTGCACTCCAGCTATAGGTAACACCTGGAACATAATAACTCATGTCATAACTTTGCTCAGATCCATGAGATAAATTTGCAATACCTGATATATATGGAATAATTACGCTATTTGGATTCACTGGATACATAGCATTAATAACAGGGCTGTCTATTTGGTTAGGAAAACTACCGAAGGAATTCGAAAAGTTCGCTAGACTTGTCCACTTCATTATTGAGAATTCTAGATATCTGTGTTTAAAACTTAAACTATGTCCAATTGCGTGGATCATATTGTTTACAGCTTCATCTGCGGATGTAAAATTATAATCCAAATTAGCCATTATAAATCCTCCGGTTTTTCCATTTCCAATAGGGTATTCTACTGCCTTTACTTGATCATGCCCGAGAAGTCCTTGATCAGAATCAATGACTATATCATAAGGTGGTTGAGTATCTAGTGTTCCATATTGACGAACCAAATGTAATTTTATATCACTATTTGGATTTGCATTCCAAGCACCAATCGCAAGTAAAATTGCATTGTCCCAAGTTGAATTTGCAGATACAACCGATTTTACCCAAATATTTACATTGTGTTCTTTATCATTATTTAAGGCATACACTGGATTACTTACACTCAATGAGCTTTTATTAATTAATATGTCGCCTTCAACTAAATAATATGAACTATTGAAGTTTGCTATATATTCTGTAGCAAACCCCATGGCTTGCATTTTAGCTAAATGAGTAGGATCTATACCGCCCGGGGGTTGAATAGGTACTATATAAATTCCATTGCGAGTGGTAGAATAACTTATCCGATTAATATTCTGATTATCTAAAAACTCGATCCTGATCAATATTTTACCGTATTGTTTATTCGCTGGCAATGATGCATCCAAATCAGTCAAAACAGCCCGATTATAACTATCATATTCTGAAGACGTTATGTTTTTTGTTAGTAAGACTAAACTTGACGGATCATCAGGAATATTTGAATCACTACTTTGATTTTCGGTGTAATATAGTTTGATAGTACAATTGCCGGCAACAGATCCTCCACCGGAATTAACACCTCTACTTACTGTGATATTAAATTTAAAAGGAGTAGATACATTTATATTTGGTACTTTAAGAGATGTACCTTGCAAATAGTTTGGTCCAATTTGAAATGACTGCAATGTTACCTGAGCGTATGCACCTATAGCTATTACCATAATAGCCAACAAAATAAATATTTGTTTTTTCATATTATTTCTCATACGTGGCTTTATATTCATTTGCAGAACTGTACTCAGATCGAACATCTGCCAAACTTTTATGATACCAACCATACACAACAAATTCTTCGTTCTGCTCATTGTATACAATTTGATCCTTTGGCGCAGTGGTAGTTATAGAAACAAACTGCAATAGTTTCGATAGCTCAATTTCTGATACTTTTGTTGTTTTCGTAACAGGTTCAAGCCTGGTTTCATCTTTTTTGCATCCAGTTAAGGAGCAGACTGATAAAACTGCAACTATTGCAATTTTAAGAGCATATTTAGATAGATTTTTCATAACTAAAAATACAGGACAAGTATTAAAATATCATTATCCAAAAATTAAATTGTAAACTTAATTACATATAATAAATACTTAAACATACAAATCATAGATAAAATTTAATATTAAAATTATCAGCAAACATTAACTCACTGCACATGTATAATTTAATAATATCCTTATAGCATTCGGGCAAAATTGATTATATGAAATAATATCATCTAGTAGAATTGAGTATAAACCAAAAGCCCCTGTTAGTTTACACTAATAGGGGCTATTATAATTTATTATAATGGCTAATCAAATAAGACCATTATTAAATGAATTGTTAGAAGCTTGCACCAGTTGCAGCCGAGGAACCAGCTTTAACTGTAAAGTTAGGAGCTGTTAAGCTGAAAGGAGCATTTAATAAAGCTGCAGCAGCAGTTTCATCAATGATGGCATTTCCTTTAGAAGTTAAATACTGTTTCAATAAATCTGAACTTGCAAAAGAAAGTGTAGCACCATCGGCAACAACGTCTTTACCAGCAGTAAATGATTGATAAATATTGTTTTTGATCAATGATGTTCCATCAGTTAATGCATCTCCGGTTTCTTTATCACGGATATCGATACCGAATTTAAACCCAATAAAGATTGAATTTGCCAAGATCATTTTTGAACCTCTTCTCCATAGGTTAGCATATTCGTGCTTAGCATCAACAGCTACGTTTCCAGGGCCGATTAGTGTCATGTTTGAAATAACCGGACGGGTACGTGGACTAGAATCGAATACTTTTTCTGAGTTATCAGACTCGATACCATTAGATTGACCAGCCTGATCAGCTAAAGATGGATCTCTTTGAGCTACTAAAAACTGTAATTTACCAGAGAAACCGTTGTCAAAATCGAAAACATCATCAACGTTTGCAATAGAAACCAAATGTTTAGCATTTACAGTACCGCCAAACCATTCGAATGAATCATCACCTGAATAAGAAACCTGTACGTAATCTACGGTAGTACCAGAACCAACCGATCCAAAAGTAACACCGTTTATTTCGTTGTTGGTTGCATAAGCAATACCTGGGAACTCTACACGTACATATTTAAGCACACCAGAGTTATCAGTAGGAACATTACCACCATGGTTTCCTTCAGGAAGAGTTAATCCGCCTTCAATTAAACCTGTACCACCAGGGATATTGTTGGTTGATTTACCTAAAATAATAATTCCACCCCAATCACCAGGAGCTCTTGAACCAACAGCCTGGTTTGAAGTAAATACAATTGGTTTTGCTGCAGTTCCTTCAGCGATTAATTTACCTCCGCGTGTGATAACCAAAGTAGCTTTTGAATCTTTATCTCCACGGATAACAGTTCCGGCAGGAATTGTTAATGTAACGCCATCCTTAACGTACACAAATCCCACTAATTTGTAAACTTTATTTGCATCTAATGTTCTGTTAGCATCGATTGATCCCTGCAAAGTTTCAGTTGCCTCAGCATATACAGTTACTTTTGGTGTAAAATTGGTCCAGCTCGCAGTCCAGTCTGATGATCCAAATGCTCCTTTATAGGATACTTTATCAAAAAATGCATCTGCCAAAGATTCGTTCGAATCCGGTTTTGTTGGTTCCTCGATAGGTGTACTGTCTTTTTTACAACTAGAAACTACTGTAGCACCAGCAACCAAAATTGCCAGCATACCCAAGTTTAATCTGTTTTTCATTTTCATTTTGATTTTCCTTTTCCTTTTATGATTTGTTCAAAAATATTTCCTGCAGATTATGCCAATATCAATTCAGCATTAAATGAAGGGCGTTTTAATGTTAAAAAATTATTCTACTATTTAAATTTATAGGATAGTGTTAGCGATATGGTAGATCCAAACCTATCGGCAATATTTATATTATCTGTTTTTTTATCGAAGCCTGCATTTGGATCTGAACCTTTAACTTTCTGGTAGAAATAAGCTTTGTTGTTAAAGATATCGCTATAGTTAACTTTTATTTCTCCCTTCGATTTTGCAAACTTTTGTGAAACCTGCAGATCTAAAATATTTCTTGAATATTCATAGATATCTGGGTCTTCCACATTACCAATCGCCCAGATTCTTGGTCCTACCCTATTATATAATACTGTTACACCAGTTGAGTTTTCGACAGCAGATGCATAAGATAGTCCTGCGTTGATTAAATAAGGAGATTGCCCTTGTAAAGGTCTCGAACCTTGTGCATTTACAAGTCTTGAAACTTGAACTTTCGACTTTATATAAGATCCGTTTGCATTAAATGTGAAGTTCTTTAAACTGTTATCAATAAATTTTAACGATTTTCTTATTTCAAGTTCAGCTCCATAAACAGTAGCCGAAGCAGAGTTGGCATAGCTTAAAGATCTTCCAGAAGTACCTAACTGAAGTGTTTGTTCTATTGGAGAATCAAAATATTTGTAAAAAGTCGATATTGAAAAGGTTTCGCCCGATGATGGATAAATGGCATAACCTAAATCGATATTGGTAGTTTTAGACTGCTTTAATCCAGCATTACCCCTAACGTTAACGTTTTTATTAAAGTCGTAGAAAGGAAATGGTGCAAGTTCCCTAAACTCAGCTCTACCAATAGTTTGCGACCCTGATAAACGGATATTGGCTTTATCACTTAAATTATAAATCAGGTTCGCCGAAGGTAACAGGTTGGTAGCAGTTGAATCGATATTTACAGGTTTTCCGTTATCCTCGCTGGTTAATGATAATTTATAAGATTCTAACCTTGCTCCGATACCCAATCTTAATTTTTCTGTTAAATATCCATCAAACATCACATAACCTGCGTTCAGTAAAGAGTTAGCCTGATATTGGTCGCTACCATTTGTAATTTCGTTTAACACAAAGCCGTTGGCGCGTATGTTTTCAGGAGAGAAAATCTGATCCTGCGGAAGCGTTAACAATGAAGCATCGAAATTCCCGTTCCTGATAAAACCGATTACCCTTGCACTAAAATCACGTTTGCGGTATTGCCCAAAATAACCAGCTTTGATTTTATTGTTATCTCTGAACCATTTAACCGGAATTGTTAAATTAGCTGCACCACCGTAGGCATTTTCATTAAGTACAGAAGAAAAATTACCAGCTAAACCGGCTACGGCAGATCCCGATTGAACAGAAGCAATACCATCTTTGGAATAATCCATACGTTTATAGCCAGGCTCTTTCCGGTCTGTATTTGCATAATTTAAGTTCCAGTCTATCTTGATCTTGCTCTCTGTAGACAATAAATGCTCACCGGTTAACTGATTAGACATTAAAGATCTTTGAAGCAGGTAATCACCGGTCCTAATAAATTCACCACCAGCATCGTCTATACCTACACGATAGGTAAATTGATTTTCTAAAACCCTGTTATATAAGTTTTTTAATGAAATTTTATTATTGCCCCACGAATATGCAAAGTTGGCAAGTGCACCAATATTTGTATTAAAATTATACATATCATCATGGTACACATCTCCTAGCGCTTGTCCGACATAGGCTTTTTGATCACTGGTTTTTAAACGTTCGTCATATCTATAAGTTAACGATAAAACAGCTCCGAATTTTGATTTATCCTCAAAAACCTTACTCGATCCGTAATTGACTTGAAAATTCGGTCCCATGGTTGATTTACCCGAACTGTATCCCCAATTATTTTTGAATAGTTTCGATAGGGTAAAAGTTTCGCTGGCTCCATTTGGCAAGGCCCGATAATCTTTCGAAGAAGGAAATCCTGTTGGAATATCCCTGTCTTTATTATAAAATCCGAAAATTTCGTTACCGCTTTTTGGAGACGAAAGAAAATCCTTAAAAGTTGATTGGGTATTGTAAGATGTTCCTAAAGAAACGTTAAAAAAAGTATTAACAGGAAAATCTTTTGTAGTTACCTGCACTACACCTCCTGAAAAATCGGCTGGAATATCTGCAGAAGCTGTTTTATTAATTACAATTGCATCTATTAAGTTTGAAGGAAGAATATCGAATGAAAACGCTCTTTTATCCACTTCAGTATTAGGAAGCATAGAGTTATTCAACATTGCCGAATTATATCTATCTGATAAACCACGGACAATAACAAACTTATTGTCCTGGATGCTTGCGCCACTAACACGTTTTAAGACTTCGGAAGTGTTACGATCGGGGCTTCTTTTAATCAGTTCAGCCGATATACCGCTTGAGATACTGATACTCGATTTCTGATTGGCATATAAAGTATTAATAGATTCTTTACTTGCACTACCGGTTATTACTACATCATTTAATTTTTGTGAATTCGACTCGCTCAACAAAATATCTAAATTAGTAGAAGCATTGTCTTTTACCTCTACATCGACAACATTTTTAGTTGCATAACCAACATATGAAACTTCAATAGCATATTTTCCTGAGGTTAAACCTGCAACAACATACCGCCCCTCAATATCTGTTGATGTACCTTTAGTTGTACCTGAAATTTTAACTGTAACACCAATTAAGGTTTCACCTGTTTTTTGATCAGATATTTTACCAGAAATTTTTCCGGTTTGCGCATACGAGAGTACGCTGAACGTCAGAACGAGCACAGTAAGTGCCGCTCTTTTAAAAGAGTTTAGTAATTCCAATTTGCCTTTATTTGATAAAAGCAAAAGTATTACCGCAGTGTTAACAACAGATTAGGTGTTAATTAATATTACTTTACCTTAAGGTTAAATACAGGTTAACCACTTTTATGATCAGTACCTTATACCTGTTTTCCTGCAGATAAAGTGCAATAACCAGATGGGGCCGATTAACAGGAATTTAACATCATCCAGAAACGATGGTTTTTTCCCTTCTATTTTATGTCCGATAAACTGACCGATCCAGGCAATTACAAATATTGCGGCATAAATGAGATAAGCAGTTCCGGTACCCAAACCCACGGCCTGTTCTATTTTTACAATGATGTAGCTCATTAAGCCAACTACCCAGATCATCATGAAAAACAATACAGGGGATAAAGTGAAATAATAATACAGGCTAAAGGCCAAAAGAAATGAGGCCCAGTTAAAAAATCCATTATAACTGCCCAAAAAACCGATATGCGGAAAAGGAATCTGCCATACCAGTCCAAGCAAACTAAACACAATCGCCGGGACACAGATCCAGTGTACCAATTTGTTAGTCGGATTTTGGTGACTTTCGGCATACTTATCAAAAAGTACGTCTACAGGTTTCTTTGGTTCGATTTGGATGGTTTGCTTGCTCATTATGTAAAAATAAAAAAAGCGATGGAATATCCATCGCTTTATATTTTGTTTCTTATTTCGTTTTCAAGAGACCTTATAGGTTTTTGAAACCTATAAGGTCTGTCTGTTTATTATTTAGCAAAAGCTACAGAACGGGTTTCCCTGATTACGGTAACCTTGATCTGACCAGGATACGTCATTTCCGTTTGGATACGGGTAGAAATATCAGCAGCTAAAAGTTCTGCCTGTGCATCGGTAATGCGTTCGCTTTCTACAATTACACGTAACTCCCTACCCGCCTGGATAGCAAATGTTTTTTCTACGCCAGGGTAAGATAAAGCCAGTTCTTCAAGGTCTTTTAAACGTTTGATGTAACTTTCTACTACCTCACGGCGTGCTCCCGGACGTGCACCTGAAATGGCATCACAAGCCTGGATGATCGGAGAGATCATAGAGGTCATCTCAATTTCATCGTGGTGGGCACCGATAGCGTTACAGATTTCAGGGTGTTCTTTATATTTTTCTGCCAATTGCATCCCTAAAATTGCGTGTGGCAATTCAGGATTGTCATCAGGAACCTTACCTATATCGTGTAATAAACCGGCACGTTTTGCCATTTTAGCATTTAAGCCAAGCTCTGCAGCCATCGTAGCACAGAAATTAGCTACCTCACGCGAGTGGTGTAACAGGTTCTGTCCGTAAGACGAACGGTAACGCATACGGCCAACCATACGGATCAGCTCAGGGTGTAAACCATGGATACCCAAATCGATTACCGTACGTTCGCCGATTTCTACAATCTCATCTTCGATCTGTTTTTTGGTTTTGGCTACAATTTCTTCGATACGTGCCGGGTGTATACGGCCATCAGTTACCAAACGGTGCAGGGCCAAACGGGCAATTTCCCTTCTTACCGGGTCGAAACCTGATAAAATAATGGCCTCTGGTGTATCATCAACAATAATCTCGATACCGGTAGCCGCTTCTAAAGCACGGATATTTCTACCCTCCCTACCAATTACGCGGCCTTTAATTTCATCACTTTCGATGTGGAAAATAGAAACCGAATTTTCGATGGCGGCTTCTGTAGCAGTACGCTGAATAGTTTGGATAACTACTTTTTTAGCTTCTTTGCTAGCGGTTAATTTTGCTTCATCCACAATATCTTTCACCTGCATCATGGCCTGCGTACGGGCTTCCTGTTTCAGGTTTTCTACCAACTGCTCTTTGGCTTCTTCAGCAGATAGGCCGGCAATGGTTTCTAATTGTTTAAGGTGCTGGTTTTTTAAAACTTCAACTTCCTCCTGTTTTTTAACAGCAATATCGGTCTGTTTTTCGAGGTTGGCTTTTTGTTTATCCAGTTCCTGCTCTTTTTTATTGAAGTTTTCCATGCGCTGGTTCACCGATTGCTCTTTCTGCTTCATGGTGTTTTCGCGTTGGTTTATGGTGTTGTTTTTTGCATTTACTTCCTGCTCGTGCTCGGCCTTTAACTGCAAAAATTTCTCTTTAGCTTCTAAAAGTTTATTCTTTTTTAAAATTTCGGCATTGTTTTCTGCGTCTTTTAAAATCTTTTTCACCTTGTTCTGTGCAGCAACTTCCTGCTGTTTAAGCAAGTTACGCAGGAGGAATCTTCCTACCACTACTCCGATAGCTATACCTGCTATTACGGCAAATACGTATCCTAATATTTCAACTATTTCCATTTTGTTTTTTAAGTAAAAAAAAACCGCAACTAATTTTTAAAGTCTCATACATTTTAAACCTCAACTAAGCATAATTAGGGTTTAAGCCATTTTCAGGTGCAAAGCAGATGAAATACGCCCTCTTAACCCTATAGATATTGAAGTGTTAAGTTTTATAAAATTTGAAACTCAAAAACTAGCTGCGGCTATATTTTTGTGCTAATATCGTGTTCTGTCAAGCCGTCGAATGAAGCATAGTGCATGGAGCAAAGGGGCTCGGCGCACTAAAACATTGAAAGTTGGTTTTTAAGCCAAAAGATCCTTCATTGCATTCAGGATGACAGAAAAATATAAAGAACGAACCTTATTTTGAAAAGAAATTATTGAGTAAAACATCCAATTCTTCAACTTTATCGGCAACAGCAGTATCCTGGTTCTGTACTTTGTTTTCTGTTCTCAATACGGCGGTTGCATAGTGCAATACTGCCATAGAAAGAAGGTCCTGCTTATCTCTTACCGCATAATTATCCTGATAATCTTTTATGCGCTCGTTGATCATTTTTGCTGCCCGTCTCACAATTTCTTCCTCTTCCATATTCACCTTTAAAGGATAGATACGGTCGGAAATGGTTATTTTAATCGAGATTTCTCCCATTTGTTTAGCTTAGTTTCTGATTTTTTCGCATTATTATTTCTTCAACAATGCGATACTCTTATCAATCTCCCGCACAAAATCGTTAATTTTTTGCTTAATGTCAAGCGATTTTTCGCTCGCCCCCTCTATACTTTTGGCCAATTTTGTAACCCTGAGTTTTTCATCAAGTTCTACATTTTTGCCCTTTGCGGTATCGAGTGCAACTTTTAACGATTGATTTTCAAGCTTTAATAAATCATTTTCTTCCTGTAGCGCATTACATAACTCAATAACCTGAGCCGTTTTTTGTAATACTTTATCTAATTGATCTGCAACAGAAGTCATGAATTTATTTCTAAAAATACGAATTTATATTTTATTTCCTAATTTCTGCGCCAGCTTGTGCCGTTAAATTCGTAATCAGCTTCTGCATCGTACTTTCAATCTGCTTGTCGGTTAAGGTCTGCTCCTCATCCTGCAAAATGAAATTCAGCGCATAAGATTTTTTACCTTCAGGCAATTTATCCCCAACATAAACATCGAAAACACCAACCTCTTTAATCAGTTTTTTATCGGTTTTAAAAGCAATGCCCTTTAAAGTATCGAAAGTTACCGCCTGATCGATCAATAATGAAAGATCGCGGCGAACTGCAGGATATTTAGCAATTTCCTTATTTACAATTTTGTTTTTCTTAACGATATCCAACAGGGTAGCCCAATCGAAATCAGCATAAAAAACCTCCGCATTTACATCGGCCACTTTACGATCGGCTTTTGAAACAGCACCAAAGCTTACCAATACTTTATCCCCACGGAAATATTTAATTCCGTAAGCAAAATTTTCGTCGCTTAAAGCATCACTCTGATAGCTTTCGATACCCAAACGTGAAATAATGGCATCAACTGCCGATTTTAAATTGTAAAAAGTAGCCGGTTTCGCGTTATGGTTCCACTGTTCGCTCTGTTTAGCTCCCGAAACCAATAACAACAACCTAGGGCGCTCTACATACTTCTCATTGATTAAATGATAGGTTTTACCGAATTCGTAGAACTTCACATCGGCATTTTTACGGTTCTGGTTGTAGGCAACACTTTCCAATGCCGGCATCAATAAATTCTGGCGCATTACATTTAAATCGCTGCTTAATGGATTTAAGATAAATACAGCCTCATCCAGGTTTTTCGAATAAGCCGATTTGGTTAAGGAGTTGCACATAATCTCAGCATAGCCGTTAGATGTGAGCATATCTGCAATTACGTTATGGGTGTTTTCCTTCTCAGGTTTAATGCTATAAGAAAGTGATGCATTTACCTTTGCAGGGATTTCGATATTGTTATAACCGTAAATACGCAGCACCTCTTCGGTAATATCGCACTCGCGGGTAACGTCTACCTTAAATGACGGCACCCTAAGCGCCAAAGTATCATCAGAGGTATTGGTTGCCGAAATACCCAAAGCGGTGATAATGTGCTTAATCTCGGCCGAAGGGATGTTTGCACCGATCAATTTGTTGATATTGGTGTAACTTACTTCAAACTCAAACGGTTTGATGTGGCTTGGATAAATATCAGAAACTGATGAAGAAATTTCGCCACCGGCAAGTTCTTTAATCAATAAAGCGGCATATTTTAAGGCCGTAACGGTAATTTCGGGATCGGTACCGCGCTCGAAACGGAAAGATGCATCGGTTTTTAAGCCATGGCGCTTCGAAGTTTTACGAACAGAAACCGAATTGAAATAAGCACTTTCCAAGAAAATATTTTTGGTACCGGTTTCAACACCTGATGATATACCACCGAAAACCCCGGCAATACACATCGGTGCTTCAGCATTGCAGATCATTAAATCATCAGCACTTAACTTACGCTCAACATCATCAAGGGTTACAAAAGGCGTACCTTCTGCCACTTTTTTCACAATTACTTTGCCACCGCTAATTTTATCGGCATCGAAGGCATGCAAGGGCTGACCTAAACCATGAAGCACATAGTTGGTAATATCTACAATGTTGTTAATTGGACGTAAACCAATTACCTTTAATTTATCCTTTAACCATTCAGGCGATTCTTTTACGGTAACACCCGAAATGGTAACGCTGCTGTAACGCGGGCAGGCTGCCAGATCTTCAACTTCAACCGGGATAACCAGATTTTTGTTATCGGTTTTGAAAGCAGAAAGATCAGGCATTTCGTATTCACTTCTGAAATAGGCAGCTAAGTCTCTTGCCACACCTAAATGTGAAGCCGCATCGGCACGGTTTGGTGTTAAGCCGATTTCGAAAACAAAATCATCATCCATTTTGAAATGGTCTTTGGCACGGATACCTACTTCGGTATCTGCCTCAAGGATCATAATGCCATCGTGCGATTTACCCAGACCGATTTCATCTTCAGCACAGATCATGCCCTGCGAAAGTTCTCCCCTGATTTTTGATTCCTTGATTTTAAAAGGCTCGCCCTCCAAAGGATAAACGGTTGTACCCACGGTTGCCACCACCACTTTTTGGCCGGCACCTACGTTCGGTGCACCGCAAACAATCTGAAGGTTTTCTGCTCCGCCAACATTAACTGTGGTAATGCGTAAACGATCGGCATTCGGATGCTGAATACAGGTTAATACTTCCCCGATAACCAAGCCCTCGAGGCCACCAACCACAGGTTGTACCTTATCAATACTTTCTACCTCCAAACCAATGTTGGTAAGGATTAATGAAAGTTCCTGAGGTGTTTTATCGATCTGTACGAATTGTTTTAACCAGTTATATGATATTTTCATTTAGTTAACATTGTTTTAATTGCAATGAAGCTATGGTGATTTTCTTTTTTTTTAATGTATTGGCAAAATCACCATGGTTTCATCTATTGAGATTTGAGATTCTAGATATGAGATTGAGACTTAAAAATGCCGCAAGCCTGTTTCAAGAATTATAAAATGCAAAGATATTATTTAAAGGCCAAAGGAGAAAGCCAAACGCGCAATCTTGACGCAATAAAATTGACTAATGGCCAAGATGCAGATTGGAAAGAATTACTGCGCATGCACCGGCTCCTATTACAACCATGATAACCGATGCGATAACCAATTTCAGGCCTGGTTTAACCGGCTGATCTTTTGCCGCTTTTATGATGATCTGAATGATACCGATTACGAACAGCAATACGGCAACTACCCAATATAGGATGAAAATTTCCATAAACTTAATATTAACTGTTGGCAAGTAGCACCGCACAGGCACCAAAACCAATTACAACCATAATCACGGAAATGATAATCAGTTTAAGTCCCGTTTTTACGGGCTCGTTTCTTGTTGATTTAATAATTACCTGAATAATCCCAACGATAAAGAGCACAATTGCGGTAAGACAATAAATGATAAGCAAGAAAAATAAGCCTTCCATCCTAATTCATATTTAGTTTTTCCCTGATCAGATCTATTTTATTGTCGCGGTAAAAAATGTTCATGGTTTCGAATGGAACCATTTTATATTTATCGCTCACAATATGCACGCATGATTTTTTAACTGCACGTACATCAAAATCCAGCGGATCCATGAAATTCATGATAATGATCCGGAACAGGTTATCGTAACTTAAACTGTCTGATTTTACCCTCGGCAGGCAGCACATCAGTTCGCCAAAGGTATCTTCGGCACAATCAACCGAAACACCCGTACTGAACAGGTTGAGCATATGCTCTTTCAGTTTTTCATCATGTTCGAAAACAATGGTATTTTTGGAATTGTTAAGTAAATCTTCCGGATTGATCAGATGTGTCATCGGAATAACCTCATCCCCAATTTTCAATGCATAAGCCATACACAGCGCATCGGGGTTACAGGGTACAGGAATCAAATCCTGTGGGGTAAAAACAGGGTATTGCTCATAAATTTTCCTACGCACTTCTGTTAAGGTAATCCTTCCCTTCTGATCGTTATAATTATCATTCCTTCCTGCTACCTGAGTGGGCTGAAAGGTTACCCCACGCACGCATTTCTGCTTTAACGCATAATCCAGGATATCTCCGATTTCGTGATCGTTCAAACCGTTCTGCAGTGTAACCACCAGCGTAGTAGACACATTAAAGCGATTAAGGTTTTCGATTGCCTTTCTCCTAACTTCGGTAAGATCTTCTCCCCTTAATCTGGTCAGAACCTCGGCACTGAAACTATCAAACTGCAGATAGATTTCAAAATCTGGCATATAACTGGCCAGTTTCTCAACGAAGTTCACATCTTTTGCAATCCTGATGCCGTTTGTGTTCACCATTAAGTGTTTAATGGGCTTTGTTTTGGCAAGATCCAAAATCTTAAAAAAATCTGGATGTACGGTTGGTTCGCCGCCAGAAAGCTGAACCACATCAGGTTCGCCCTCGTTTGCCACTACCACATCCATCATCCGCTCTATTTCTGCCAGGGTCCTATGTCTTCCGTAATTGGGAGACGACATGGCGTAACATGTAGGACAGGCCAGGTTGCAACGATCGGTAACTTCGATAACGGTTAAACACGAATGCTGTTCGTGATCGGTACACAGACCACAATCGTAAGGACAGCCGTAATGAACTTTTGTATTAAACTTAAGTGGCATTTCCGACTGTTTATTATAATTCCGGATCTGTTTGTAATACTCTACATCATCAGCAATCATTACCTTACTATCACCATGCGTTCTGCAGTTTTTCAGCATAAACACTTTGGCATCCTGAAAAACAATTTTCGCATCACAAAGCTGTAAACATTCCGGACAAAGGCTTTTGGTGTAATCGTAATATATGTAATCCCTGGTATTGGCCATAGCTTTACTGTTTATGTAAAATCTCTTTAGAAATTCGGATAATGAATCTATAATAATAAATAAAAATAAACAATGCAGACCAATGAATGCTACTTAAGTTGAAAAATAAAGAATGATATGGCTTGATAAATTCAATTAAAAAACGGAACAGGAAATAGAGCACCATAAATAGCTTAAACCGATCTCCATTGATCAGTTTTTTGTGTTTTAAGCCATTAAAAATAAAAACCAAAAGCACCAGGTAAATTATTTCATAGAGCATAATGGGATGCCTCGGTATACCATCACCCAAATCCATGCCCGTAAAAAGATGCGTAGGAATGCCATAGGTAGGTTCGTCAATCCCCATGGAAAAGCAACCTATACGACCGATTATCAGTGCAATTAAAATGGGGATTACATAAATATCTCCGGACGCTACATTTACGCCGATTATTTTTTTCATTAATTCGACGCCGAACAAACCGCCGAGCAGGCCACCAACTATGGTTTTGCTCTGATATAAAACCGAAAAAGTAAGGTGACCGATTATTTCAGGGGTTTCCAGCACGGCTACCACACGAGATCCGATCAAAGCCCCAAGCATGGCCCCCAACATAATCCACAACCTGTTCTCATCGGAAATAGGATCTGTTATACCTTTTTTGAGATAATAATATATCCTAACTCCGATGATAAAGGCCAAAGTTTCGAAGATATAGTGATAATGATATTGGTTACCAAAAAGCTCGAATTGAAACGGAAAGGGAGACAGCGTTTTTAATAACATCTATTAAAACCAAAGTCTGCAAAAAACCGGAAGATGGTCTGAATAATACCTTTTATCTCTACTATCGGTTAAAACGGCAAACTTTTGCACTTTAAAACCCTTGTTTACAAAAATATAATCAATACGGTCTTTCAGGTCGCTATCAAAATGGAAGCCATTAAAGGTACCTGCCGGACCATAAGGCGGCTCTGCAGAAACTTCTTTTGCATCGGTAAGGAACGATTTGATGGTTGCAATAGCTTCTGTTTCGGGAGTTACATTTAAATCACCGGTAAAAACAACAGGCAAAGTAGGTGCAATCTGCTGTATTTTCTGTTTCAATAATTTAGCCGATTCGATCCTTGCCTGCACGCCAATGTGATCGTAATGGGTATTGAAAACAATAAATTCTTTTTTGTTAAGTTTATCATAAAGTTTAACCCAGCTGCATACACGGTTTAAAGCAGCATCCCAACCTTTTGAAGGCACATCAGGAGTTTGCGATAACCAGAAAGTTCCACCATCTTTTTTAGTGAAACGGTCTTTATCAAAATATACGGCAGAAAATTCTCCTTTTCTTTTACCGTCATCTCGGCCAACACCCACTACATCAAAATTGGAATTTTCGAGCAGGGCATCAAACTGTTCCGGCAGGGCTTCCTGTACACACAGGATGTCAGCATCGTGGAATTTTACCAGTGCTTTTACATTATCCTTCCTATTTGGCCAGGCATTAACACCATCCGAAGCCACATTTAAACGGATATTGTAAGTAATAATATTAATGGGTACAGTCGTTTTTTGGGCAAAGGCAAAAACGGTAAACAAAAGAAAAACTGGGATAATTTTTAAACTATTCATGGTATAATTACATTTTTTAACACCGGCGATTCCGGAAAGTTATGAATTTAAGCTGCGATTATACTAAATTAAGGTTAATTGTATTTTAACAATCAAATATCATTTAAATTAAATCCTCATCCCGGTAACTGTAGTAACGGTTATTGGCAAAAATGACATGGTCTACCACCTGGAGTGTAAGCAGATTACCTGAAATCACCATATCCCGGGTAAGTTTATCATCACTTTCGCTGGGTTTTAAACTTCCTGAGGGGTGGTTATGGGCAAGTACAATGCTGGCCGCATTGTTTTCTAAAGCGGTTTTAAAAATGATTTTCGGATCGGCCACTGTTCCGGCCTGCCCTCCTTTACTGATCAGGAATTTGCCGATAACACGGTTTGACCTATTGAGCAGTAAAATCCAGAATTCTTCATGATTGAGGTTGGCAAAGGTATGGTGCATATACCTGTAAACATCGCCCGAAGTGGTAACATGGGTAACCTCATCTTCGGGAACCTCCTTACGCCGCAGGCCAAGCTCCAGAGCGGCCATAATGGTTAGCGCTTTAGCTTCGCCTATCCCCTTAAACCTGGAGAGATCCTGTATAGATGCTTTTCCCAACCGGGTTAAATTGTGATCATAAAAGGCAAGGATTCTTTTGCTTAGATCTACAACGGTTTCGGTCTTACTTCCCGATCCTATTAAAATAGCAATCAGTTCGGCATCGGTTAAATGCCTTCTGCCATGCAATAAAAGCTTTTCGCGCGGACGATCTTCTTCAGCCCATAATTTTATACCGAGTTTATTTTCGTATTGCTTCATTTTTTAGACAAAAAAAAGGCGTCCCAACTTTTGGTTGGGACGCCTTTACTAATATCGTAAAAAAATTGGCTTATTTTAAACCGTTAACGAATTTCGTTAATTTTGATTTATTGTTTGCCGCTTTGTTTTTGTGGATAACATTCTTTTTAGCTAAACGATCTAACATAGAGATTACTTTAGGCAATAAATCAGATGCAGTTTTTTTATCTTCTGCAGCACGTAATCTTTTGATGAAAGTACGTGTAGTTTTTGCCTGATATCTGTTACGTAAACGTTTTGTTGCGTTTGCTCTAATTCTTTTTAATGAAGATTTATGATTTGCCATTTCTATTTAGCCTTTTATTTTTCTTATTCGTTTCCTTTAATTCGGGTTGCAAATATAGGATTAATGTTTTTAATTTACAAAACACTTTCAACTTTTTTTTTCATTAATTTTCCAGCCCGTTTCCGAACTGCAAAAATACATTAAAATTATTCATTAATAATACTTTAACTTAATTGAATAAAATTTCTTTTCGATTAAGAAAACAGCCCTAAAAACACTATTTTTGGACAAAACGATTTTTGAGTGAAAAAACGAATAGCCATCTTCGCATCAGGTTCTGGTTCTAATGCCCAAAAACTGATGGAGCATTTTAAAAGGAGTAACGAAATTGAAATTTCTTTGGTGTTAACCAATAACCCCGAAGCTTATGTGCTGCAAAGGGCCGACAACTTCGAAATCCCCACCCATATTTTCGATAAAAACGAGTTCTACAAAACCGATGAGGTAGTAGATCTGCTCAAAAACCTCGATATTGACTTTATTGTACTTGCGGGATTCCTTTGGTTAATCCCTAAAAGTCTCATACACGCTTATCCGGGCAGGATTGTGAACATCCACCCTGCTATCCTTCCTAAATTTGGGGGCAAGGGCATGTACGGCGATCACGTGCACAATGCAGTAATGGCCGCGGGCGAAGCCGAAGGTGGCATCACCATACATTATGTAAACGAAAATTATGACGAAGGCGAATACATTTATCAGGCCCGTTACCGGATCGATAAAAACGACAACCTGGAGATGGTAAAATTTAAAGGTCAGCAGTTAGAGCACCAGCATTATCCGCGGATAGTGGAAACTATTGTTAAAAAAATAAAAAAATAATATTAGCGCAGTACGCTTATTCGACCTTAAAAATTTCGGGATCATTTTTAGCACACCACAATTTTAGGGTATCGCCAACCTGTATAGTAGAATTGTTATTGATTACTTCTTGCGTCCAGACTTTATTATTTAAAGTATAATTGAATATAGCATAAGGTGTTTGGCTATTTCTATTTCGCTGTATATATAATTTCGTCACAATCCCATCTGCAGGTACACCATACTTGGCCAATTGTTTTTCCATAAAAGATTCATGCATCTTAAAAACAAAAATCGCAAGGGGACCTCCAATACATAATACAAAAAGAAACGATTTAAATTTATACCATCTTTTACTGTCATCCAACCATAAATCACTCAAGTAAAGTAGGGCTAATCCCGCAGCAATGCTTAGCCAAATTACCCAGTTAAACCCGAAATAGCGGTGAGAATGGTAAACCCCGATGTAACAACATATAAAAAGGAATATGATGGTGATATAAGTCCACTTTTTTCTACGATTTGATTGATACATTGACTATGTTAATTTATAAAGTAGCCAAAATAATAAAAATCATTGTTTTCCTTCATCACTAATATATACATTTCTATTAAGAAAGGTCCAACTGCATCAGTTTCGCTTCGTTTTCGATTTGAGCAATAATAACACACTTACTATAACCAGAAACCCGATATTAAGCAAAGTTGCCCATTGATAGGCTACAGAAAACTGTTCGGCTAAAACCGGATGATGGAGTTTGCTAAAGAAAATACCCCCCACCAGGGCGACACCAAGCGCTACAGAAACCTGCTGCAGGGTTAAATATATACCCGATGAGGCACCCATTTTATCTTCAGGGATATTTTTTAACGATATTGTCATCAAGGAAGGTAAAATAGTACCACAACCTATCCCGTACACAAACAATACTATACCTATATATAATTGTGACGTATGATCTGAATTAAATATTACTAAATGAATAAGGAGTGCTGCGATCATAATCACAGATCCGGTTAGCGAAATAGCCTTTCCGTAACGGGCTACCAATGGCGTAAAAAACACGGATGCCATTACATAACCCACTCCCTGACAAACAAAAAACATCCCGGTAAGTGCAGAACTAATACCCATACCATTTTGTAAATTAACAGTATTGATCAGAAAATAAGAATCCTGAACGAGGTAATAAAACAGGGAGATTAAAAGCCCCATCCTGAAATCGGTATTTTTAAAGAAACCAGGATTAATCAAGGGAAGCTTCCCTGACCTGACATTTATTTTTTGATAATAGATAAAAACCAGCAATAATACGCCCGATAGCAGTAACAAAGTGATGCTCCAAATCGGCCAGCCCAGCTCCCTGCCCTGTATCAACGGATAAATAAAGGCTGTTAGTGTTAACATCAGCAGTAAACTGCCGATAAAATCAAATTTCCTGGTAGTTTTTACAGGCAATTCTTTCAGGTATTTAAAGCCCAATATAACAGCAATTATCCCAATGGGTACATTGATCAAAAAAATCAAACGCCAACTTTCGGAAATAATTTCCAGACCGGGGATCAATCCGCCCAAAAACTGGCCAATAACCGAAGCTGTACCGGCAATGCTACCGTATATCCCCAGCATCTTAATCCGTTCTTTCTGATCGGGAAATAAACCGGGAATGAAAGCCATGCCCTGCGGCACCATAAATGCAGCACTTATTCCCTGGATAAAACGTGCAACATTTAACTGGGTGGCCGATTGTGCCAAACCACAGGATAAAGAAGCGATGGCAAAGATCAGCATCCCCGTTAGAAACACCTTTTTCTTCCCAAAATATTCGCCGGCCCTGCCACCTGTAATCAAAAAAGAGGCATAACCTATAATATACATCACAATTACGAGCTGCATATCGGCATCGGTACCTTTTATTCCGGTTTTTATGGAAGGGAGCGCCACATTTACGATAAACAGATCCAGAACGGATAAAAATATCGCCGAACACACAATCAGGAACGGGAACCACTTTCTATATTTTTCCATGCTTTTCTTATATTTAAGATCCAAAGGAAGAAAAGACTTTAAGGGCAATCAAGTAGTCATATAAACAGTACCAGGTATGCAAAACAGTACTAATAATGAGCATAAAGGAGTTACAAATGAAGATTTATTTTTAAATGACGCTCCGTTGACGGGCGTATTCAAGGTAATTGGCGGTAAATGGAAAATCATGCTCATTAAGGCCATCGCAGCTAAATGCCCCAAAAGATTTGGGGAACTTAAACGCGAAACGAATTTTCTGAGTCAGGGTACATTAACTACGCAATTGAAAGAAATGGAGCGTGACGGACTGATCATCCGCGAGGCGTTTGCCGAATCGCCCCCGCGTGTTGAATACAAACTCACCGATATGGGAAAAACCCTTCTTCCGGTTATTGGCGTTTTAGAAGACTGGTATGCTAATTTCCAAAACAATTCACAACTTTAACTTTCAGATAAACCGATGAAATACAAAGCAGTAACCTAAATTTTACGATCTCCATCAAACCTTGAAAACTGTGCTGGAAGAGAAAAAATAACCAGCTGAAAAAAAACTGCAAATAATTTCATTTTTATTGATTTCGGCACCTAAATAAATGCCTCTGTTTTACTACCTTTGCGGCTCAAAATTTTCAGTAGAATGAGTCAATCAATCAAAATCAAAAACGCTTTAATCTCAGTATATTATAAAGATGGTTTGGAGCCATTGGTAAAATTGTTAGCCGCACAGGGTGTTCAGTTATTTTCTACCGGTGGAACAGAACAATTTATCAAAGATCTAAACCTACCGGTTACGGCAGTTGAAGATTTAACTGGTTATCCTTCTATTTTGGGCGGACGTGTTAAAACCCTTCACCCGAAAGTATTTGGCGGTATTTTAAACCGCAGGGCATTGGCAGGAGATCAGGAGCAGATTGCGGAATATGAGATCCCGGAGATTGACCTGGTTATTGTTGATTTATACCCTTTTGAAGAAACTGTAAAAGCAGGCGGAACACCAGAAGAAATCATCGAAAAAATCGATATCGGTGGTATTTCATTAATCCGTGCCGCTGCGAAAAACTTTAACGATGTGGTTATTATCGCATCTAAAAATGATTATCCTACTTTACAGGCACAATTAGAGGCGCAAAATGGCGAAACTACTTTGGCACAACGTAAATCGTTCGCTAAAACCGCTTTCCATACTTCTTCACACTACGATACTGCAATTTTCAACTATTTTAATACCGAAGAACCACTCGATGTTTTTAAACAGAGTGTAACCGAAGCCAAAACTTTGCGTTATGGCGAAAACCCTCACCAGGGCGGTGTATTTTATGGCGATTTGGATGCCATGTTTACCAAACTTAACGGTAAAGAGCTTTCTTATAACAACCTGGTTGATGTGGATGCAGCCGTTGCTTTGATCGACGAATTCGAAGATCCAACTTTTGCGATCTTAAAACATACAAATGCCTGCGGTATCGCTTCGCGCCCAACAGTAAAACAAGCATGGATTGATGCTTTAGCATGCGATCCGGTTTCGGCTTTCGGTGGTGTACTGATTACCAATGTAGAAGTTGACCTAGAAACAGCTGAGGAGATCAATAATCTGTTTTTCGAAGTATTAATTGCACCTTCTTACCAACCAGAAGCGGTAGAATTGTTCAGCAAAAAGAAAAACCGTGTAATTTTACAGCGCAACGAGGTAGAATTAAGCAAAAAACAATTTAAAACCTTATTAAACGGTGTAATCGAGCAGGATAAAGATTTAATTATCGAAGGTCCGGAGCAGATGACAACCGTTACCGATAAAGCGCCAACCGCACAGGAACTGAAAGATTTATTTTTCGCCAACAAAATTGTAAAACACACCAAATCAAACACCATTGTACTGGTTAAGGATGATGTGCTGATTGCAAGTGGTGTTGGACAAACCTCGCGTGTTGATGCATTGAGACAGGCCATTGAAAAAGCTGCCTCATTCGGTTTCAGCGTTAAAGGTGCTGCGATGGCTTCTGATGCTTTCTTCCCATTCCCTGATTGCGTGGAGATTGCTGCCGATGCCGGAATTACTGCAGTATTACAACCTGGGGGATCGATCAAAGATGCCGATTCTGTTGCAAAAGCTAACGAAAAAGGCATTGCCATGGTAACTACAGGGGTAAGACATTTTAAACACTAGTTTGCAAAACTAAAGACTAGCTTAAAGTCCAAAAACTAAAGCTTAAAGCAAAAAGACCAAAGCTTTTATATAGCTTAAAGACTAAAGACCAAAGCTTAAAGCGAAGTCCATTGTAAAGCTTAAGCCTGTAAACTTTGGTCTTTCATCTTTGGTCTTTAAGCTTTTTATTTTCGGAGAAAATTAATTGCCTTAAAAACAATTCAATAACTGAAGAAAATAAAACTTAAAACAATAAAAAAGCTATTTTTACATTAGGAATAGTATAGATTTGACAAAATAAAGAAAACATACCTTATACATGGGATTATTTAACTGGTTTACGCAAGAAGTTGCCATTGATTTAGGCACAGCGAATACCCTGATTATACATAACGACAAAGTAGTGGTGGATGAACCATCAATCGTTGCTTTCGATCGTACAACAAACAAAGTAATTGCAATCGGCCGTCAGGCGATGCAGATGGAGGGTAAAACCCACGATAACATTAAAACTGTACGCCCGTTGAAAGATGGGGTAATTGCCGATTTCAACGCTGCCGAAGCCATGATTAAAGGGATGATCCGTATGCTTAACGGCGGTAAAGGATGGATGTTCCCATCGTTGCGTATGGTAATCTGTATCCCTTCTGGTATTACGGAGGTAGAAAAACGTGCCGTACGCGACTCTGCAGAGATCGCCGGAGCAAAAGAAGTTTACCTTATCCACGAGCCAATGGCAGCTGCTGTAGGTATCGGTATTGATGTAGAAGAACCAATGGGTAACATGATCATCGATATAGGTGGTGGTACTACCGAAATTGCTGTTATCGCGTTATCTGGTATTGTTTGCGATCAATCGATCCGTGTGGCCGGAGATAATTTCGACTCGGATATTGTAAACTACATCCGCCGTCAGCACAATATTATGATCGGCGACCGTACTGCAGAGAAAATCAAGATCGAAGTTGGTGCAGCTTTACCTGAGTTACAGGATGCCCCTGCCGATTTTGCTGTTCAGGGCCGTGATTTAATGACAGGTGTGCCAAAACAGATCACCGTTTCTTATACCGAAATTGCACACTGTCTGGATAAATCTATCTCTAAAATTGAAGAAGCGATTTTAAAAGCTTTAGAGATTACACCTCCAGAACTTTCGGCCGATATTTACCAAACAGGTATCTATTTAACCGGTGGTGGTGCTTTGTTAAGAGGTTTGGATAAACGTGTGGCAGCCAAAACTAAATTGCCTGTTCACGTGGCCGAAGATCCTCTTCGTGCGGTAGTACGCGGAACCGGCATCGCCCTTAAAAACATTGGCGGATATAAATTCTTAATGCAATAAAACACGGAAAATGGATGATGTATAATGGATGATGTAATATTCCATTATACATTTCCCATCTTCCATTTTCCCTAAAAATATGCGTAACCTTTGGATTTTCATCAGCAGATACAACGCATTTTTCCTATTTATCATCTTTTTTACGGTTGGGATCTACCTAACGGTGAAGAACAACTCCTATCAGCGCAGCGTAACCTTAAACTCTACCAATGAAGTTGTAGGTACCGCTTACGAAAGGTTAAATGTTTTTAAGCGTTATTTAAACCTTGGGATGGTTAACGATAGCCTTGCTGCAGAAAATGCCAAACTTAAAAGCCGGCTGCTCGGTTTAACCACTGTTGATACCGCTAAAGATGTTAAGGTTGTTGATACGGTCACCAATCAGGATTACACCTATCTTGCTGCAAAAGTGGTAAAAAATTCGATTACCCTGCGCAATAACATCATGACGATCAATAAAGGCAGTATTGACGGGATTAAAAGCGGAATGGCCGTTATTGCACCGCAAAAAGGTGTTGTTGGTTTTATCCGCGATGTTTCAGAACATCTGGCAACGATCCAATCTTTACTGCATAAGGATACGAAGATCAGCGTAACCCTAAAAAAGAATAACGCTTTAGGATCCCTGGTTTGGGGCGACGGTAATTTCGACATTAAAAAAGCATTTATCAAAGAGGTACCCAACCACATTAAAATGTATGTGGGCGATACCATTGTTACCTCAGGTTATGGCTCATTTCCATCGGGCATTTTAGTAGGCAGGATCAGCAGGCCAAATGTGGCCACCAACGATAATTTCTTATCAGGAGAAGTTAATTTATTTACCGATTTTAGCACATTGCAATATGTATATGTGGTTAAATATAAAAAGGCTGAAGAGCAAAAAGCTTTAGAAAGCGCAGTTAAACCGAATGAATAGTAGAATCATAATTGTAAATGTGATCAGGTGGTTTTTGCTACTTTTTGTGCAGATATTTCTGCTCAAAAACATGGGCTTTTACGATCTTTCTACGCCCTTTATCTACGTCTTGTTTTTATTACTGCTTCCATTCGGCATTCCCAACATTGTATTATACCTGTTGGCCTTTGCAACAGGCTTAACCCTTGATGCCTTTTACGATACCATGGGCGTACACGCTACAGCCTGTGTTGTGCTGGCTTTTGTAAGGATATCATTTATATCAATCAGTTTAAACCGCGACGCAATTGACGACCCCGAACCATCCTTAAGTTATATGGGTTTCCAATGGTTTTCACTTTATGCTTTTCTCTGCGTTATTTCACACCATCTGGTGCTGTTCTTTTTAGAAACATTCAGGTTAACCGAAGTGGGTTATACCTTAATGAGATGCGGCCTAAGTTGTATCTTTACACTGCTTATTATTTTATTGGTAGAGTTTATATTCTATAGAAGAACACCACGTTAATGGATCAGTTATTTAACCGGAAATATATCGTTCAGGGATTATTTATTGTAATCGCCCTCATTTTACTGGGAAAATTATTCTACATCCAGATTATTAGCGACAAAGCCTTCAGCTCTGCCGAAAGTAATGTACTCCGTAAAATTTATAAATATCCGGCGCGTGGAGCTATTCTAGACCGGAATATGAAGGTTATCGTACAGAACGAACCCGTTTACGATTTAATGGTTACCCCTAACGAAGTTAAACCTTTCGATACCCTGGCACTGGCTAATGCTTTAGAGATTACATTTGATGATGTACGCAAAAAACTGAAAAAGGCAAGGGCACAATCCAATTATCAGGCAACTTTTTTCGAACGTCAGATTTCGGTACAGAGTTATGCCCGTTTACAGGAAATTATGTACCGTTTTCCGGGTTTCAGAACGCAGGACAGAACCATCAGGCATTATCCGGATAGCATTGCCGGTCAGCTTTTCGGTTATGTTAAAGAAGTAAGTCCAAATGATATAGAAAATTCCGAAGGTTACTATAAACCTGGAGATTTTATCGGTAAAAGTGGCCTGGAGCGTTCATATGAAGATTTTTTACGCGGAGAAAAGGGCGAAACGAGGATATTGTACGATGCCAAAAACATTGCACAGGGGAGTTACGCCAACGGAAAATATGATGTTAATGCAGTAGCAGGAGACCGTTTGATTTCTTCTCTCGATATCAGGATTCAGCGATTAGGCGAAGAATTAATGAAAAACAAAGTAGGTGCAATTGTTGCTATTGAGCCATCAACAGGAGAAATACTAGCATTTGTAAGCAGTCCGGGATACGACCCTAACCAATTGGTAGGTAAAGATTGGGGTAAAAACTACATGAGTTTGATTGCAAATCCTTACCGTCCGCAGATTGTAAGGCCAATTGCCGGCCAATATTCACCCGGATCATCGTTTAAACCCGTTGATGCTTTGGTGGCCCTTCAGGATGGTGCAATTGATCCAAATACCACTTTTTTCTGTCCGGGTTATTACATGGCCGGAAACCATAAAGTAAAATGCGAGCACGTAGATGGTACCATTAATATGCAGCGCGGCATTGCCCGTTCATGCAATACCTATTTCTGTCATGTTTTTCAGAGCATTATCACCAAAAACGGCATGAAAAACCAGCGCCAAACCTACGCAAACTGGCATGCACAGATTGCTAAATGGGGCTTTGGCGAAAAACTGGGTATTGATATGCCTTTCGAAAAAAAGGGGATATTTTATCAGGCCGAGCACTATGATAAAATTTATGGCAAACGCTGGGGTTACACCACTGTAATTTCGCAGGCCATTGGGCAGGGCGAGATTACCTCTACCCCATTGCAAATGGCCAATGTAATGGCTGCAATTGCCAACCGCGGCTATTATTTAAAACCACACTTGATTAAAGGTATCGGCGATAAAAACGTGGTAAAGAAAGAATATGTGGTTAAAAACTATGTAGGTGTTGACGAAAAATACTTCCCCATTGTAATTGATGGAATGCGCGATGCTGTTAACAGCCCATGGGGAACAGCCAAAGAATCGCAGATACCGAATATTGTAATGTGCGGTAAAACCGGTACAGTACAAAATCCGCATGGTAAAAACCACTCGGTATTTATCGGTTTCGCCCCAATGGACAACCCAAAAATTGCCATTGCAGTAATTGTAGAAAATGGTGGTTTCGGTGGTTCCTATGCTGCTCCGATATCGAGTTTTATGGTAGAAAAATATTTAACCGATACCATTAAACCACGTTCGAACGGTTATACGGTTAAAGCTTTCTCCGAAACCAATCTTTTACCGGCATTGATCGATAAAACAAAAAAACTTAAATTAACCAAAGTGGATAGTTTAAATCTTAAAAAAGCTGATTCGCTTAAAAGGATTAAAGACAGTTTAAAAATTAAGCCGGCCATATTAAAGCAAACCGTTGCCACAAAGCCCAAAGTAAGCCAACCAATTGTAAACCAAAAACCTGTAACCAATAAATAACGATGCAACAACAGGGAAACCGTTTCTTTTTTAATGTAGATTGGATAACCGTTTTAATCTACATTGCTTTATGCGCAGTTGGTTTTATCAATGTATATGCTTCTATCTACAATCCCGATAAGGCTACGGGTTTCGATTTTGCAAGCAGCTATGGCAAACAACTTATTTATGTAATTACCGGATTAATATTAGGTTTATCGATCCTGTTATTTGATGGAAGGTTATTTAATGTATTCGCACCATTTATTTACGGAGCTACCCTTTTTCTGCTTGTTGTGGTACTTTTTGTTGGTAGAAATGTAGGCGGAAACCAGGCTTGGATACCCATTGGGTCATTTAGGCTACAACCTTCGGAATTTGCTAAATTTGGCACAGCGTTACTTTTGGCAAGGTATGTAAGTACCTTCAATCCAAAATTCAGGGATATTAAATCAATTGTAATCGCCGGACTGATCGTATTGGCGCCACTTTTATTGATCATGCTACAACCTGATACAGGTTCTGCACTTGTTTTCCTTGCCTTTATGTTCCCATTGTACCGCGAGGGTTTATCAGGTTATTTCCTATTGATTTTCCTGGGCATGATCGTACTCTTTGTTGCCGATTTCCTCGTTCCAACTTATGTACTGATTTTGATCCTTACTTCCATTGGCGGACTTTTTATCTACAACAACAGAAGGAAACAAAAGATCATTTTCTCTACAGTATTGGTAACCGTTATTGCGATTGCATATTTATTTGTGGTTAAAATTGCTTACGAAAAGGTTTTGGCACCACATCAGCGTAGCCGTATCGAACTGATGTTAGGCCTTAAAGCTGATAATAAAGGTGCTGGTTATAACGTAATCCAATCGCAGATTGCAATTGGTTCGGGGCAGGCAACCGGCAGAGGCTTTTTACAGGGTACCCAAACCAAATATGGTTATGTACCGGCGCAAAGTACCGATTTTATATTTTCTACCATCGGTGAAGAATGGGGTTTTGTGGGCTGTTCAGTTGTAATTGGACTGTATATATTTTTATTACTGAGATTGATCAATCTGGCAGAAAGACAACGGTCTACCTTTTCGAGGGTTTATGGCTATAGTGTTGCCTGTATCCTCTTTTTCCACGTATTCATCAACATCGGGATGACGATTGGGATTATTCCGGTAATCGGGATTCCCCTGCCATTCATTAGTTATGGAGGATCGTCGCTTTGGAGTTTTACGATATTGCTGTTTATCTTTTTAAAGCTGGATTCTAACCGGATGGGGTTTATTTAGTAGTCCTGAGTCGGGAGTCTTTAGTCTGTAGTCGATATTGCGCGTAAAATCCATGAAATACGTCATCCTGAATTTATTTCAAGATCTAAAAATTGCCTTAAACTTTTGTTAATGGCATTACAAATGCCCATCTCATGCATCCTCGTTACAAACGAGGACGATGCATGATGATAGATACTGAAACAAGTTCAGTATGACGAAACGAGGTGTAACCTACTCTAGCGCAAGTCTTAGCGTTGCTGGCCAAAAGCAAAGGCCTGACTTGTGATTTTATTAAGTAAAGCTCAGAAAGCACAAGTCACCCAGCCTCACAATACCTACCTCTAAGACTTGCGCTAGGGGGGCATCCTGAATTTATTTCAGGATCTAAAAATTGCCTTGAACTTTTGTTAATGGCATTACAAATGCCCATCTCATACATCCTCGTTACAAACGAGGACGATGCATGATAGATACTGAAACAAGTTCAGTATGACGAAACGAGGTGTAACGCTCGTCGCCAAACGCTCCCCGCTTACTTACTGAATCTTCTGTTTAACAGTTCGTAAAACTGATCAACTGTAGCCTGCTTACCGGCCCAGTTATTTTTTACGGCATAGTTATTCTGTAAATAGCTATCAGCCGCTTCGAAACTGTTCATTCGATTAACAATATCAATTACTTCCGAATATGCCAGATTATAGCCGTTAAAAAGATCTTTGATGAAAAGCAGCTTTTCATTTAAACTGATGGCTTGTTTTAAATCTGCTATCGGAGCTTTTACAGGTTCTTCACCTTTACCATTGGTACGGGCCAACAAATCATTTAAACTTGGTGAAGGTTTACTTGCCACAGGTTGTGGTGCTGGTTTTACCGGAACAGCTTCGGGCGTAAATAACGGGCGCTCGCGCTCTACAGGCGGTGAAATAACCGGTTCATCCATTTTTACATCCTTAAGTGCTTCTATTGGTTGACCTGGAACAGCAATTGGCTCCTCTTTTTTAATTTCAGCAACCGGCTCTTCCCGTACAGCTACTAAAGGTTCTTCTTTTACAAATTCATGTACTTTTTCTTCTTCCTGTGGAATTAAAAATGGTTCCGGACCAATTTCGTCATCTTCAGCTGGTACAATATCATTTTGTTTGGCCAGCGCTTCTTTTTCGTGTATTTTCTTTTTCTGTGCTAAAATTTCCGCTTCCTCCTTACTCAAAGGACGATCGAAAATTTCTTCTACAGATTTAGCCTCATAGTCGAACTGGGCATTCTCATCATGTGTACCTAAAACAAATTCGAAAGTATGGTCATCCTGATCGGGCTTAAAGAAATCCTGATTCAAAAGCGCTTCTGCTTTTTCTTCTTCAATCATTTCATCATCCAGCACTTCCTGTAACGGTTTTACATCAACACGTTCTTCCTCCTCTTCGGCAATTGCTACCTCTTCCAATTCCTGCGGTTCAAAGCTTTCCTCTTCTTCTGCATAATTTTTTTCAGCCTCAGGGAGAATAATGGTATTCTGCTCTGCCAGCAAGGTATGATTGCCAGGTTCAGGAACCTTATCAGCTATGGTATTTAACTTTTTAACGATATTAACGTGGTCGGAAAGGAAATGGGCGTTGGCCAGAAAAAGTTCCAGCTCCAAATCATTCAATTGGTTGGGGTTTTGAGCAAGAAATTGATACTGCTCGTTTAATTCTGTTAAAATATTGCCGATCTTCCTGAAAATATCCTGTTGGTTCATCATAAAGTTAAAACGAATTTTTAGCCGATTTATGTTGGTAACTATGTGTCCAAAAATAACACATAATTCTCATATTTGTTCGGTTTAAAAATTATAGAACGAACATACGGGAATAAAAAAACAGGCATGTTATTTAGTGAACAAAATTTTAGGAGAAGGGGCGAATTTTCGGGAAGTATAGAAGTGGTATGCGGCTCTATGTTTTCGGGTAAAACAGAAGAACTGATCCGCAGGTTGAAGAGGGCCCAGATTGCTAAATTGAATGTCGAGATTTTTAAACCCCGTACCGATACCCGTTACCACGAAACCGCAGTGGTTTCGCACGATCTAAATTCGATTAACTCCACCCCTGTAGATAGTGCTTCGGCTATTTTATTACTGGGCACCAATACACAGGTGGTTGGGATTGATGAAGCGCAGTTTTTTGATGATGAACTGCCCGATGTTTGCAATAAACTTGCTTTAAGGGGCATAAGGGTAATTGTAGCAGGTTTAGACATGGATTTTACCGGTAGGCCTTTTGGTCCGATGCCTGCTTTAATGGCCATTGCCGAACACGTAACCAAGGTAAATGCGGTTTGCGTTTGTTGTGGCAATCCGGCTTTATATAGCTACCGCACGGCCGCCGATGAAGCAACGGTTTTATTGGGCGAAAAGGAAAGCTACGAGCCGAGGTGTAGGGCTTGTTATAATTTGGGGAAAGGTTGATTGGTTCATTCGTTCATTTGTCATTCATTAGTTCATTAGTTCATTTGTCACTCGTTCATTGGTAACAGCAAACTGCCGGCTGTAAATTGCCAACTGAAAACTGGTTAACTGTTCAAATCGGTTAATTGTTTACCAGCGCCAAACTTCGGTTGGTTTATTGCATATCTTTATTGAAGATTAGAAATTGAACATTGGTTATTCAACGCTTTGCACCAAACGCTCACCGCTAAACACATATCATGAAAAAGCAAAACATCTCCATATTAGGTTGCGGTTGGTTCGGGTTGGCTTTGGCCAAAAGGCTGATTAGCTTAAATTATACCGTTAAAGGTTCTACTACAAGCGAAGAAAAATTACCCACGCTTCAGGCTGAAAGCATACAACCTTATCTGGTCAATTTTACTGCCGAGGAAATTATAGCTGATGGAACATTTTTCGATGCTGATACTTTATTTATCTGTATTCCTCCGAAACGTAATTCGACTGAATTTCATGATTATCCACAAAAGATAAAATCGATTTTAGAAGCGGCCAAAAATAAATCGAAACATGTGGTATTAATCAGTTCGACCAGTGTGTATAGCGATGAAAATAAAACGGTTAACGAAAACAGCGAAACTAATCCTGATACCGATTCGGGAAAGGTTGTTTTAGCTGCAGAATTGCTTTTTAAAGGGATATCTCCAAACAATTATACAATCATCCGCTTTGCTGGTTTGATTGGTCCTGATCGTAACCCAGGAAGATTTTTCGCCGGAAAAAGTAATGTACCCAATGGCCTGGCACCCGTAAATCTGATTCATCAAACCGATGCGGTAGGCATTGCGGTTAAGATTTTAGAACAACAGGCTTTCGGTAGAATTTACAATGCCTGCTTGCCAAAACATCCGGCAAAAATGGATTTTTATACCAACGCAGCTAAAGCTACAGGACTCGAATTGCCTCAATTTATTGCAGAAAAAAAGGATTGGAAAATTGTAGAGAGTTTGAATGTACCCCAGTTTTTGGGTTATGAGTTTGAAGTGGAGATTTAAAGTAACTACATTTTAAGGTTTTGGTTCGTGGAGACACGAACCTAGGCCTTGGTTTAAAATGATTAGCAAAGTTTTTGGTTCGTGAAGACACGAACCAGGGCTGTGGAGTGACAGTTTAACAAAACGCTCGTCATCTCGAGCGGAGTGCAACGCAG
>NZ_DJDT01000061.1 GCF_002432345.1 Pedobacter sp. UBA5917 | reverse complement strand
TATGACTTCACAAATCGAATCAGATTAAAATCTTAATGTCCTTAATTTCTTAATGGTCAAATGATGTAAAATGGAGGAGGTAAAACGGATGAGGATTAACCAATAATCAAATTTCAATAAACGATCAACCTATTAACCCCCTGAGCGTAGTCGAAGGGTAAACAGTTAACCTAATAAACAAATGACCAATGAACCAAAAACACCTACTGTTTCTTCTCCCTATCGGGCCTAAAAATAATGTAGAAAACAAAAACCCCTGCTAATAAAAAAACAATACCTATAATCAAATTCGCTTTATCATCCATACTAACATAACGCCACTATCTCCAAATAGTTGTAACTAACCTACAACCTGAAAGGGTAAGTTAATTTAACACTGAACAAAATGAACTAAACAAGTTTGATTATTAATGTGTTAATTTAAATAGGAAAGGGGTACACACATCCATGTTTACCCCAGTTCCAAAATTTCCCGTGTTAGAGGAATTATTAATACATTGAGAAAGCACATTTTGTTTGCTTTGTCTAGATTATCATACGCCATAAAACGGATAAAATACACAAAGTTATTAGCAAAGTAATTTGCATGTAACACTGTGTTCTTTCTGTTTTCAATACCATGACTACTATTTATCTTTCAGCGGTATTTTAAACCAGAATTCAGATCCTTCCCCTTCTTTACTCTTCACCCCGATTTCGCCACCATGTCTTTCTACAATTTCAGCTGAAATATATAAGCCCAAACCAAGTCCTGAAAAGCTGTGCGATGATGCCTCTACCCTGAAAAAACGGTCGAACACAAACTGCGATTTATCTTTAGGTATTCCAATTCCGTAATCACGAACAGAAACCATGAGGTAATCTCCTTCAGTTTTTGCTTTTACTTCAATTTTATTGGCATTGGGAGAATATTTAATGGCATTTGAAATAAAGTTACTCAGCACCTGCTCAATACGGTTGCGATCGGCGTAAACCTCAATGGCTGTAACATCCTGTACAATATGATGATCGTTCATACTTTCCTGTAAACCATCAATGGCATCTTCAATTACCCCCGCAATATTGAAATCAGAGAAATTGAAGGTCATTTTACCTGCCTGTATCTTAGTTACATCCAATAAATCTTCAACCAAGGCTGTTAGTTTTCCGATCTGGCGGTTTGCTTTGTCTACAAATTCATAAATCTTATCAAATTTCTGCTGCTCGGCCATCCGGAGCGCAAACTGTAAAAAGCCCTTAATGCTGGTGATAGGTGTTTTCAGCTCATGGCTTGCAATACTCATAAACTCATCTTTTCGGTGCATCAGTTCTTTCGTAGCCTGTTGGGCTTTCATTAAATCGGTTACCTCGAAACCAAAGAATGCAATCCCATCAATAATGCCTTTATCAGAGAAAACGGGATTTAAGATGATATCGAACCATTTTTCTACCGATTTACCGGTTGCACGGTTTAACTGCTCAATCCGGTAGGCATTGGCTACATAAGTTTCGCCGGTTTGCATTACCCTTTCTTCTATCTCCAAAAGCTCCGGTGATTCGAATTTAGAACCATTCCCTATCCTCGAGCGGCCGATATAGTCTGTTCCGCCATCAAAAGTTTTAAAGGCTTCGTTTACAAACTCATATTTAAGGCCTTTGCCCCTGCGGATGGTAATTAATGCAGGTGCATTTTTAAAGATGCTATAAAACTCGTCCTGTTGTTTTTTGATCAGCTTTTGAAGCTCGCTGCGTTTTTTCTCGGTATGTTTCTGTTTGCTGATATCGATTACATAGGTTACCGCTCCATTTGGCACTTCTTCATCAAGCAGGGCCGACCCGACCAATACATCAACAGGTACGCCTGCTTTGTTAAGGTACTGCTTTTCAAATGGCGGACAAAAGCCTTCATCTTTGAGCAGTTTTGCCGATATTTTGCTGATCGGCATAAAAGGTTCTGGCGTAAGCTGCATCCAATCGATATTTCCGTTCTCAAAATCTGCGCGTGTATACCCTAAAAGTTTTAAGAAAATATCATTGGCATCATCTATCCTACCCGTTTCGGTATCGCTGAATAAAATCCCGATGACATTGGATTCGAAAATCTTCCTGAATTTACGTTCGGTAGAGTTCAGTTTTACCTCGGTATCTACCAGTTTAGAAATATCTACGATAGAACCCACCATACGGTAAGGCGTTTGCAGATCGTCTAATAAAATACTGCCACGATCGAGCAGTGTGGCGTAACTGCCATCAGCCTTTTGTAAACGGTATTGCGCCGTCCACTGTGTTTCGTTATGGTTAATGGCATCGTAAACACTTGCTTTTACACGCTCACGGTCGTCTGGATGGATCTTATCAAACCAAAAGGCAATATTTTCAGTCTGTGCGTCTTTTTCATAACCGAACATGCTGGTAAAATTATCGCTCCGCCACATGGTATTATGCGCAAGGTTCCAATCCCATATCGTATCGTTGGTGGCATGCGAAACCAGGTTGAAACGCTCTTCACTGGCCGAAAGTTTCATGGTACGTTCTTTTACCTTCAGCTCCAGATCGGCATTAAGCTGACGCAGGTTTTCGCGTGTGCCCAAAAGTTCGTTATAATTTTTCTTAAGTTTCTGCTCTGCAAGTTTCTGCTGGCTGATATCTGTTAAGGTAGCTACAAAACCATCCGACATTTTTACGGCAATAAGCTGGCACCACAGTTCTTTAGAAAGCTGTAATTCGGTTTCGAGCACCTTCCCATTTTCTACTACCCCAACATATTTGTTAAAGAGGTTGCTCACCGCCAGTTCCGGTATCATTTTAACCAGCCTGGCTCCTGTTAATTCGGTTTTATTTTTCTTTAAAATCTGTAATGCCGAATCGTTATAGGTACTGCACTCAAAATCTACAATAAAGTGTTTGGCATCCCTTACTGCTTTAAAAGCAAGGATACCGTTTAAACTGGCATTAAAAACACCGCTGATGATATTATTGAGCTCGGTAATTTTAGAAATGTCAACAAAAGAAATCACCACCCCATCAGCACGCTTATCTTTTCTTAAATAAGGCATAATGCGCATCAGGCAACGGGTATTGTTCTTTAACTGTACCTCTTTTTCAATTACACGGGCACTTAACAATACTTTTCTGATATCGCTGGTAAGGTTTTCTGCTTTAATGTTATTTGAAATGTGTTCGATAGAACGGCCAATATCGGCTTCGATCAGGTTAACCATACTCACTGCAGCAGGATTAAACTTCCGGATAATCATGCCGGCATCAAGAAAAATCTGTCCGATATCGGTACTTCTGAAATAGTTATCCAGATCATCGTTCAGCTCAATCAGTTCTTTGATTTTTAACTGATGTTCGGTATTTAGCGTATGTAGTTCTTCATTAAGCGACTGTAATTCCTCATTACTCGACTGCAGTTCTTCGTTGGCCGAGAGCAGTTCCTCATTGCTCGATTGAAGTTCCTCATTGGTGGTCTCCATTTCTTCAACGGCCATCTGCAGGTTCGAACGGGTTTCGTTCAGCTCTGCTTCCAGTTCGAATACATATTCGGCCTGCGTGGCATCGTGGAAACCGGGCAGTGCAAATTCATCTTTGCCTGCAACAACCTCTAAAACATGTTCGGCAAAAACAACCATGGTAAAACCGTTGGTATTGTCGGCACCAGGAGGAACAACCGAGATATTTACGAATACATTATCGTTAAAACGGATTTTTTTTAAATCTACTTTTTTATTGTCTTTCCACGCCTTTCTTAAACCTGTATTAAGTACAATTGAAACCTCGCGTGGTACCATCTTCAGTATATTCAGCTCGATACTTTGCCCAGGCAGTGATAAATATTGACGGTAATCGCCTACGGCATCCTGCATGATGTAGGATTTATCTATAAATACCGCTACATAACCCAGATCGGCAGATAGGAAATCGGCCAACCGTTTTTCAAGTGGACTCTGTATGATTTCGCCGGCAGTTACCTTTTTACGCTCCTGAACAGATGTATTTCTCGTTCCTGTATTATAGGTATTGTAAGTAGAATAATTGATTTTTCCGGTTTTTTGATAGATTTTTGATTTGCCGGAAATCTCTGTGAGCCCGGCTTTTATGGCCGAAGCAGTTTCGCTCGATCCCAAAAACAGATAACCGTTTGGCAAAAGCGAAAAGTGGAATATAGAAAGTATTTTTTCCTGTAAAATGCTATTTACATAAATAAGCATGTTCCGGCAGGTAACCAGATCGTTTTTGATAAAAGGCGGCGATTTAATTACATCGTGTTTGGCAAACACCACCTGCTTGCGCAAACTGGCAATTACGCTGATGGTTTTTCCTTCCTTTACAAAATATTTTTTAAACAGCCGGGCAGGGATTTCTTTTTTTACAGAGCGCGGATATTGACCTTTTGAAGCGATTTCGATACTTTTTTCATCGATATCAGATGCAAATATTTTAATCTCGATCTTTTTACCTGATCTGTCGACACAATCGTTTACCATAGCGGCAACAGAGTAAGCTTCTTCTCCGGTACTACATGCACAGATCCAGATTTTGATTACATCACCATCTTCCTTCCTATCTACAATATCCTGTAAGGCAAATTCATTGAGCTGTGCAAAAGCCTGTTCATCCCTGAAAAACTTGGTTACCCCGATCAGAAAATCTTGTCCCAATATTTTTACTTCATCAGCATTGTCTCGCAGAAAGGCTACATATCTATCTAACTTTTTGATTCCCCTTTCGTTCATCCTCCGGCCTATCCGTCTGATGATGGTTGGGGTTTTATACAGGTTAAAATCATTGCCACTGCTGGTATGTACCAGTTTAAACACCTCATCCAGCAGTTCCTCATTTACCTTGCCGTTTTCGAGCACTTTAACCGGCTCTTCGTTTACATAGCTGAAAAGTTCTTCCTGCATCCGCGAAGGGATCATCACATGATCGGCATTGCCCGAAGCGATGGCCGAATTGGGCATCCCATCAAATTTGGCCGAGGCCGGATCCTGTACAATCACCATCCCACCGTTTTCTTTGATGCTCTGTATGCCTTTGGTACCATCGGTACCCGTTCCGGAGAGGATTATGGCGATGGCTTTCTCTTTTTTATCTTTGGCGAGCGTATGTAAAAAATGATCAATTGCGGTATTGGGTGCCTTAATCTGCGATTTATCAGCCAGTTTGAGCCTTCCCTTTACCAAAGTCATTAATTTATTATTGGGGATGATATACACACAATCCTGCTGGATGGCCATATCATTTGCCGCTTCAAAAACTTTCATGTGGGTATGTTTTCCCACCAGCTCCACCAGCAAACTCTTATAATCAGACGAAAGATGCTGAATTACGACAAAGGAAAAACTCGAATTTGCAGGCATATGGTCGAAAAATTCGTGGATAGCCTCTAACCCACCGGCAGATGCACCGATGGCTACGATATATTTATCGTAACGCTTATTCAATACCAGATCCTGCTTTTCCTTCTCCTGCTTTTTTTCCATCAGGTTAATTATAAAGTTGCTTTGTTCTAAATTCAAAAATAAAATTCCTCAACGATTCGGCTATTTCCAGTTCGTTTTGGCTCCATGGTAAAGATTGCCCGTAAACCGTTTGCAGCCAGAGTTTAAACGAATTACGTGGATGATAGTTTTTGCCATCCTGGTCAAATTTGATCACCTGCTCGGGATCTCCGCCCCATTTAATCTGCCTGATTACCTCCGGACGGAAACAGATCACATAATCGCCACTGCGCCCGTCAACAGGGATCACCAGTATACCACTTCCTACTTTTTCGTAAGCCTTGGCTTCTTCATATAGTTCGCTAAGGTGGCTGCTGGCAAAAACCTTTTCAATTTCTTTTCCTTCGAGCCAGAGCATCAGGTTATAAATTTCGCTTTTGTCCGGAACATCACCGTGGTATTCGATCCGGTTACCGATTTTAATTACTGCCCCACCAGCATTAAACAATGAAAGAATGTTTAGGTTTTCATCATCCAGCAATCCTTCGATAATATCATCTTTTGAATAAATAAAATCGGTTAGCGCAGCCCTTTTCTCCAATCTCAAAGCCGACCCATTATACTCTTCCTGATTTAAAATCGCTGCAATCCTATTTGAAATTTCTACCGAAAGCCATTCAAAAATGTAGCGCATATCTACATTTGGGTAGTTAGGCTCGATATGGTGACAGGAAATTAATCCCCAAAGTTTTCCTTCGCGCAATACCCTGATAGACATTGATGCACTCACGTTCATATTCTGCATGTATTCCAGATGCACCGAAGCTACACCGCGTAAATTACAGTCAGATAAATCAATAAAAGCATTGGTTAACGGATTAATTACCGGATATAAACGCACGGGTTGATAAGCCCTGTTCGGAATAAGTCTGAAGGGGTTTTTAAGGTAAAGTGCCCTCGCCTGTTTGGGTACATCCGAAGCCGGAAAAGTTTGTCCGAGATAACTTTCCAATGCCCCCGAAATTTCTTCGGCAATTACGGTTCCGTTCCAACTGGCATCGAACTGGTACATCCTTACACCATCGAAGCCCGAAACTTTGCGCAGTTGCCTAATGGCTACATTGCAAACTTCTTCAAGCGTTGAAGCGCTTTCCATCGCCGAAATAAACTGCCTTACTTCCTGAAAAACATCAGAAAAACTTTTCTGCCCCTCTTTTGATGATACTTCGATCTCCAATAATGAATAATCGTTTTTAATATGGATCAATCCGTCAAAATGCAATTGCTTATTCCCGTTTTCAAAAACGAGGTTTAAAGGGATTCTGTCCTTAGCATCACCCTTAATCAGTTTTGTAATATTGGCGACATCATTTTCGCTGAACCACGCTGATAAGTGTTTATTTATGATCTCTGCTGGTGCCTTTCCGGTTAGGATATTCAGGTTTTCGCTGACCTGAATAATGTTCAGCGTTTTATTATCCAGCACCAACAGGTATCCGTAGTCCTGAATGGAGTTAATGTGGTGTATGGGCAGGTTTCCGCAGAACTCTGCGTCATAATTTCGTATTTCTGACATTTCCGACTATCGTTTTATGGTAAGCTTTTGCTGCGAAAAGCACAAGAATCCATTTTTCAACAATTATACTGCCAACAAAGTTGGCTATTTGGAGACCATTTTCCCGCTAAATAGCCTCAAATGGGCGTATGGCAACTAAAATATAGATTATGGCGCTTACGAAAAGAAAAACAATAAAAATAATACCAGCAATACAACCCACAGGAATACCATTTTAAAAATTGTAAATCAATTTATGCCTGGCGATTCTCAAATAACCCTTTTTATGTCTCCAATAGCCACCTAAAAGCAGATCAATTACGATTAATTTTACGTTATAATCTACAAATCATGGAAAACGAAAACACCCTAACAGCCATTGTTACCATTAACCGGCCAATTGAATTGGTTTGGAAACTTTGGAACGAACCAGAACATATTGCCAAATGGAATGCTCCTTCGGATGAATGGATCAATAAAAAAATCGAAAATAACTTAGTCGAAGGAGGAGGATTTCTGTACGCTATGGCGAAGAAAGATGGCAGCGAAAATTTCGATTTTGGTGGTAATTATACAGAAATCATTACACACCAAAGCATTGCCTATACTTTAGACGACGGCAGAAAAACCAAGATTACTTTTACAGGAAGCGAACCCGTTACCCTTACGGAAGTTTTTGAACCGGTTGCCAACCTTGATTTAAACATGCAACAGCGTTTTTGCCAAACCGGGCTTAATCAGCTTAAAGCCTATGCTGAACAGCTATAGCAGGCTTCTTTCTGGGCTTTTTCCTTTTTTTCCACCATATGATAAAACCCGTTACCGGTAAACTGGCCGCAATTAAAGCTGCTAGGAAAGAAACAATTTTGTTGGGTAAACCCAATAAGCGACCGGTATGTAGATCGTAATTGGTGGCCTCGATGAGGTCGGCACCGTTAAAGTTTTTGTAAAGTTTTGCCCTGAGCATCGCACCGGTAGCGGCATCGTAGAAAAATGTATTCTGGTTACGAGCCCAACGGTAAGGATAAATCATCCGCAAACGCAGTTCACCTTTTCCGCGTAACGAAAAATTGCTGGCAACAGCACCCGGATATTTGATTTTAGCTTCGGTATAGATTTTATCGTAACGTTGCGGAACAGAATCAATCTGTGTAGGTTTTGCCATCACAACAGCTTTTCCCTGCCCTAATTTACTCCCGGTAAAAGCACTGGCAAAGTTCTTCACACCCTTAAAGGCAAAATATAAACCACTTAAAGCAGTAACCAAAAGTACAATGGAAGCGTAAAAACCCAGCACGTTATGCAGGTCGTAATTAAGGCGTTTAAAAGAGGCTTTTCTTTTTATGGTTAACGATTGTTTTAGCAAACGCATCTGCCCCGGAAACCAAAGTACCAGGCCGGTAATAAGCATGATTACAAAAATAGCCACCGACCATTGCATGATAAACTCACCTGTTTTGCCCAATAATAACGAAGTGTGGATATGTTGAACCACCTGGAGCCAATCTTCTTTTCCTTTTTTAACTAAAGAGGCATCATAAGGATTGAAATAATAAACCGCCGCTTTTTTAGTGGTAATTTCTACCGTTGCATTGGGTATGGCGTCCTCAATCCTGATTAACCTTAACTGATCTTTTGGGGATACTTTTTCAAATCCAGTGATGATCTTTTCTAAACCTACAAAAGGTTTCTGCTGAACAGCTACATAGCGAAAGTCCTTCTGGGTAAAATCCCTGATTTCTTCTTCAAAAATATAAAGCGCACCTGTAATGCTGATGATCATTACCACCAAACCGGTAGTTAAACCCAACCAAAGGTGGATATTCCGGACAACAGTCTTAAAATTTTTGTTTTTCATCGGTTAAACATTAAATAATTAAAAAAATAACCGATAAAGGGTTAAAAATAGCTGTTAACCATATTAATTGCTTCATGAAGCTTTAAAATTTCCGCAAATCTAACATTATTTAGACTCGTTAAGAATAATAACATAAAAAAGATACAGATCATGATGTCTTCATACATTTTAAAATAAAATAAGCGTAAAGCCGATTTTATTTGATATTTGTGCTGAACCACATAGATAATAAATACGATGGCAGAGATAAAAACAAATTATGCACTGGTTACCGGAGCCAGTAAAGGCATTGGTAAATCGATGGCTATTGCTTTAGCCAAAAGAAAAATCAATCTGCTCCTTATAGCACGTTCTGCTGATGAACTTGGCAAACTTCAAACAGAAATTAAAAATCAGCATGGAGTTGAGGTCGATATTCTGCCTATTGACCTTAGTATTATTGATGCTCCCAAAAAAGTATTAGATTGGGTAAACAACAAAGGTTATCATATCCACATCCTGATCAATAATGCGGGTTATGGTTTGTGGGGAAAATTTGCAGAACTGGATTTAGCTGCCCAATTAGAAATGTGCCAGTTAAACATGAATACCCTTACTTCGCTGTGCCATTTATTACTTCCGGCACTTTCGAAAGCAGAAAAGGCTTATATTCTTAATGTTTCGAGTACTGCTGCTTACCAGGCCGTGCCTACCCTTGCCATTTATTCGGCCACTAAAGCATATGTTTTATCGTTTACGCGTGCCTTGCGTTTCGAGCTGAAAAACAGTGGGGTTTCGGTAAGCTGTTTGAGTCCGGGGCCGGTTGATACTGGTTTTGCCCAGCGTGCAGGTCTGGATGCTTTTAATAAAATGGCCGAAAAGTTTAACATGCAACCCGATGAAGTGGCCGAAATTGCAATTAAGGGCATGTTTGCTAAAAAATCGGAGATTATACCCGGTTTTACCAATATCATCAGCGTATATGCCAACAGGATTTTGCCAAAGGGATTTATCGAAAAAATGGCCGCTGGAATTTATAAGACGAAGTAAGATGGAAAATGTGAGAGGGATAATGGAATCAATAACCAATACATAGGAAAAGTCGCGTGTCTGGGGTTAGATGTTTGAAGTTTTTGTGGTGTCAGATGTTAGCATCTGACACTAAAATTGTTCTTAACATCGTTTGCGACCGAGACTATGGCATGTTTGCCACGGAGACACAGAAAACACGGAAGAGTAATGGAGTAGAAAATTAATTACCAATGATCAATTTTCAATGACCAGCAGCATCTGCTCTAAATCACTTTGTTATCCGTAACACCTACTTTGACAATCTTACAGGCATAATGCTTATAAGATTGTCAAAGTTTAGGTTAAAAAAAAACGTCATCTCGGGATAGATCTCTCGGCTGCGTTGCACTTCGCTCGAGATGACGCATCGGGCGTGGGTATTTATAGAAAAACTCCAACTAATAATAACGAATCAAGCCAAACCAGCTCCAATTCAAAAAATTATTTTGAAATATTTTAAATAAAATTCTTTGGAATATTAAAAATATGTTACGTTTGTATTAAATACTACTAATTCTATAGACTATGTCGAATAAAACTAATCTGTTTTATTTCCTTTCAGCACCGAACCACTCGCCCATGCGAATGTGCTGTTGTTGCGCATAATCTATTCCCACTAATATTCTTTTTTCCTAAACCTTTAATTTTTATTTACAATGGCCACATCGTATCCAACCTTTACCCTATCCGAACAGTTAACCGAGCAACAACTTGATTTTTTTAATACCCATGGTTTTATCCATTTCAAGAATTTCATAAAACCCGAAACCGTTTCATCCATCATTGATGCCTCAAAACAGGTAGAAAAAAAATTGATCGAGCAAGATACCAAAAAAATAAACGGGGTGCCTATTAAATACGGAAAAGACCTTGACGGCTCTCCGATTGTACAGCGTTTTGCCTTTCTTAACCAGCAGCACCAAACATTAAGCGGTTTGCTTTTGGATCCACGTTTTAATGCATTGCTTCAACTGGCAGGAGATGGCGCACGCCTGGGCACAGAAGAAAAAGACGGGATGGTTTTTAACCACTACATTAACGGACCAGATAGCAAATTCAGTAAAATGGGCTGGCATACAGATGGTTTACGCGATATTTTTTACGGTACAAAGTTGAATCCGATGTTGAATGTAGGCATCCATCTAAGCACTTTAAAACCTGAAAATGGCGGATTAAAAATTATACCGGGTACACACAAACAAAGCATTTACCAGATGTTGTTCCGCAAGAAATACTTTCTGGATAATAAACCTGACGCTGATGAGGTATCGATATTGCCCGAAGCAGGAGATTTAACCATACATGATGGCAGGTTATGGCACAGGGTTGCAGAATCGGCGGTGCGTGGTGAAGAAAGCAGACGCAGGGTAATTTATATCCCGATTATTGCCGGCAAGTATGCCCCAAAAAATGAGAATAGTCCGACTGTGTTTTACCAGCGTTTTGCAGGGATTGTAAAATAAATATATGTTATTTGTGTTAATATTCAGTTACCTGGTAAGATCAGGAAAGCTAAAGCGGATAACCGATTTTTCGAAGGGTTTACCAAAGAAAATCAGCTTAAAATTTTACCGGCCGGGAACCGCAATACTATTTAGCGTAATACTGGTTGGGGTATAAACGGGAGGAAAATATTAAACAGCAGGAAGACCATACAAAAGGCAAAAGGGTATTTGCAGATCGGGAACGGACCAATATTTTACGTAAAGGCGAACAAAGCCTGATCCTCTTTTTGTTAAAGAGGGTTCCAAAATGGATTACACCAAACATCATGACGGCTATCGGAATGTTTGGTTCCATCATTGTGTTTTCGGCATTTATTTTAGCCCATTTTTATGGCCAAAACTATTTATTGATCGGCATTTTAGGTTTTTTCGTTAACTGGCTCGGCGATTCGTTGGATGGCCGCCTGGCTTATTACCGTGAAATCCCCCGAAAATGGTACGGCTTTGCACTCGATATTGTTATGGATTGGCTTAGCATTATCCTGATTGGTTTTGGTTATTACTTTTATGCGGAAGGACTCACCCAGATTTTAGCTTTTATGTTTGTGGTATTATACGGCTGGTCGATGATTATCAGTCAGCTACGCTATAAAATTACCGGCCATTACCAGATCGATTCGGGTAGTTTAGGCCCAACAGAATTACGTGTAATTATTTCGTCGGTACTTGTTGCCGAAACATTATTTGAAGACAGTATTACTTATTTTGCAATTGCTATGGTAGCTTTATTACTTATACTGAACACCATCGATACTTTAAAACTTTTAAAAGCCGGCGACGCGAAAGACAGGGAGGAAAAGGCATGATCAGCTGGCCATCGGTGAAACTCTTTTTAAAAGCACAGGTATCGGCATTTTCGGGCGGGGTTACCGATTATGGACTAATGATCCTCTTAACCGAATGGATCCACATCCATTTTACCATTTCCATTTTAATTTCGGGAACCATAGGCGGTATTGTTAATTTTTGCATCAACCGTTTCTGGGCTTTTAAGAACAACGAGGGATATTGCAGCACCGCAACAGGGCAGTTAGTACGTTTTTTTACAGTGGTTTTAGGTAGTATTTTGCTCAAATCTGGCGGAACTTATCTTTTACACAGCACTGTTAATATAGATTATAAAATCGGCAGATTATTGATCGATAGTATTGTTTCATATGGTTTCAATTATCCCTTAATGAAATATTGGGTATTTAAAATTAATGAAACGAATGATTTTGAATACGAGGAAGAAGAATATTTTGAACCAATAACCAAAGAACACCTGCAGCACAACCAGAATTAAACCCATCAAACGTTTGCGCTTTGTTTTCTAGCATCACCAAATCTTATTTAAAAGGTAAAAAAGAATGCCCGGCCCAAACGATGAAGCCAAAACCCGGACACCTTTATTTTACCTTATCAGTTTAATATTGTTTTAGGGTCGCTCACCCTATTTCCGTTTATTTTTTTTATAATTTCTTCGAATTTAGGCTGTTTAGCGATGTATTTATTCAATAAATCGATCTGATTTAGCCCTCTTACCAAATTATGGTCAGGATAATTGGTTTTGTAATAAATATCGCCATTTAAAAAATCGGCAATAAACCTTACCGCCTGCATATAGATCATAAATTTACCGGCGTAAATAAAGAACTGTTTTTCGGTAAAACTTAAAACCTGGTCCATTTCTTCCATATAACCTTTATGGATGGCGGCAAATACATCTTCCCTGATGGCAATTTTATTAAAATCGCGTTCTTCTTCATTTGCTTCAGATAAATAGGTACGCATCATATCGCCAACATCGCTGATAAAATAACCCGGCATTACCGTATCCAGATCGATCACACATAAACCAACACCACTTTCTACCTGCAGCAGCACATTGCTGATCTTGGTATCGTGGTGTACCACACGCAGGCTCAATGCACCACTATCAACCATGTGGCCGTATTGCTCTTCTATATCATAATGCCTTATAATTTCTTCTATGGCAAATTTCGCCTCCCCGATCCGCTCATCGCTGGCCTGCTCTAAAGCTGTTTTAAATTGCTCGATACGCAGCGGAAGGTTATGGAAATCTTCGATGGTGGGTTTTAGTTTCTTTACATTGAAAGCACATAACATCCTTGTAAATTTACCAAACTGCTTTGCAGCGTGATAAGCCTGCTCCGGATGGTGCACAAAATCAATCGAACAAGAATTTTCTACAAATGGGAAAACCCGGTAGAAATGTTCATCCAGTACCACAAAATCATCTCCATTGGAAGCCGAAATAGGTGCAACAAAAAGATATTTCGGCGCCGTTTGATCCAGGTATTTCTTTATGGTTTCGATATTCTGGGCAATGTTTTGGGGCTGGCGGAATACCTCGGTATTTACCTCCTGCAAAATATAAGCAATTTCGTTACTGTAAACTTTCCAGGTATGGTTAATCAAACCCGAGCCGAAAGGTTCAATTTTAAATTTTTCTACGTTAAGTCCATAAGCACCTAAGACTTCTTGAAACATAAGATGTTAATATATTTGAATGAAAATTGTTCCGGTTTTACCGATATCGGTACCACCGGATAAAGTTGTGTGTTAAAATATGCGGGGATGCTAAACGAAGCACCACCCGCAACCGAGACTAAAAGCCGCTATCGTCTAAAGCGAAAGTATTTTTACGGTCTTTCCATTTCCCCTTGGTAAAATCAGGGAATTTCTGTGGCATGTTCCCTTCTTTTAACGATTTGGTAGAAAGTGGCGTAATTACGCTCATCGTAACCGAATCGTATACATCAATAGGCGTTTGTTTTTTCTGTTTTACGGCCTGTATAAATGCGTTGAAAACGAACCAATCCATACCACCATGGCCGGCGCCTACAGCTTCTGCTTCATATTTTTTCCAAAGTGGGTGGTCGTATTTATCGAACCATTCTTTTGCAGGATCCCAAACATCGTCTTTTTTCGATTTGTGGTCGATATAAACCGATTTGTTTACGTCCATCCAGAGGCCTTTGGTTCCCTGTACCCTAAAACCGATAGAATAAGGGCGTGGCAGGTGTGTATCGTGGCTTAGCATAACCGTTTCGCCGTTTGCACAGTTGATCAGTGTTGTGGTAACATCGCCATTTTTATAGTTTATTTTGGCGTTGGGGTGGCCCGGCGACATTTCTTCTACGTAAGCAGCCAAACCTTTGGCTTTTGAGCTGAAAGATACCAAACTGGTAAAGCGATTACCGCGGTTAATATCTGCATATTGCATTAAGGGGCCAACACCATGGGTTGGATACAGATCGCCATCCTGATCGATGTTGAACTGCGTACGCCATTGCGCTTCGCTTAAAGCTTTTGGGCCGTACTCTACCCCACCGCCATAATAATCTTTACCGTTGTTAAAAAGTACGTTGCGCAAATTGTGCTGGTAACCGCCTTCGAGGTGTATTAATTCGCCAAAAAGACCCTGCCTTACCATATTTAAAGCTGCCATTACATCCCTGCGGTAACAAACGTTCTCCAATGTCATGTACGGCATGCCTGTTTTTTCTGAGGTATTTACAATATCCCAGTGATCCTGCACGGTTAAACCGGCAATTACCTCGCAGCCTACATATTTACCGGCTTTCATGGCATCAACCGCCTGATCGCGGTGAAACTGCCATGGTGTGGCAATAATTACCGCATCGATATCTTTACGCTCAATGAGTTTTTTATAGGCATCTAAACCTCCTGTATATTCGGTTGGGGCGGGTTTGCCTTTTTTGGCCAGAAAAGAGCGGCATATTTTTAGCGAACTTTCCTGTGTATCGCAGATGGCCACAATTTCCACATCATCCCTTAGGGCTCCTTCTGAAATATGGCTCATACCGCGTGCACCCACGCCTATGTATCCCAATCGTACCTTTGCATTATCGGATGATGCAAATAAACTTCCGGTGGGCAGGATGGTTAAACCTGCTGCCGTAACTGCGCCGCTTTTAATAAAATCTCTACGTTCCATTTGTGTTGTTAATATTTAATGTTTAGTTATTTAATTGATCCGGTTATTTTTTTTCTGAACAAACGTTTTACTAACTATTATTTCGCCCTTTTCATCCCGCAAAACCATTTCAGCTACAGCCCATTAGCATGCTTAATTTTTTAAAGGTTTTTAAAAGGTTTCTGGTTAAAATACAGCCTGTAATCCTTAATCCTTCCGTTGGCATTATCCTGCCTTGGCAACAGTTTTAATGTTTTAACGGTATAGTTTTCCCCCATATCGATCACGATCTGGTGCGGGGGCTTTGGCGATTTATTTTCCCATTCGGTATGCCATATACTGGTAAACTGCAGGTCGAAAACATTGGCCGCGTTGCCATCATCGCCACCCAGCTCTTCGCTATTGGCAAAAACAACTTTCCAATCGCTGCGCGGTATTTCGTTGCCCTTATCATCAAGCAGTATAATTTCGGCAACGCTGGTATAAGGCTGGCCTTTCTGCTCGGATAATGCCTCTAAACAGAAATACCGGGCGGTTACGGGTTTAAAATCAACAGTTTGCCACTTATTATCGTTTGCAAAACTGCCTTCGGCATAAGGTTGCTGTGCATTAGCCAGCCATTTCTGGTTTGCTTTGCGGTGCAGCTGGGGCTGTTTTTCGTTCACTACATCCAAAATGGGTTTATCCAAAAAACTTAGGGCAGGTTTTTCCATCCCGAACAGATCGAAAACTACCACTTCGTTTTTACCCTTTTTAAGCCAGCTGCCCGGTACCAGCATGGTTTGTGTAGGGCCGACATTCCAGTATCTGCCCAAACACATTCCATTTAACCAAACTAATCCCTTGTTCCATTTACCCATATCGAGGTAAGTATCTTCCAGTTTAGCAGCATTAAAACTGCCCTTATAAAAAGCTGCCGCAGCAAGCTGCTTATTTAATTTTTCGTAACGGAGCGGTATGTTTACCTCTCCCATCCTTATCGGGTAGTTTTTCCAACCCTTTAAAGCTGTTTGCTTACCGTTTTCTGTTAGGTAAACCGCGCCATGTATGCCCTTTCTATCGTGCATCTGGTAGCCATAGTTTACGCGCCCGGTAGCCTCTACCAACACCCTTAAAGTACTTTTTGCCGCGCGGGCAGGTATTTCGATGCTGAATTTATTTTTTCTGCGATCGAGTTCGCCTATCTTTTTACCGTTAATATATACCAGGGCATAATCGTGTATATCATTAAAAACCAGTGTGGCTTTTTTGCCGGCGGTTAAAGCGGTTTCGTATAATACGGCGCCAAAATCCTGATTTAAATCTTCCATTAGCATGGCGGTATCGGCCAAAACAGGTTTGGGCAGGTTTTTGCCCAGCACCGCAACCGATGTAAAGCTAACCGGCTTTAACTGTTGTATTTTATTTGCCACAGGTACATCGGGCAGTACCTCGCCCTCCTGTAAATAATTGGCAAAAAGCTTGCGTATGGCGTAAAATTTTTCGGTAGCGTTACCGGCCTCATCAATTGGGGCATCGTAATCGTAACTGCTGGTTTGGGGTAAATAAGGCGGTGCATTGGCGCCGCTGTAGGTACCAAAACTGGTGCCGCCATGTGCCATATAAATACTGAACGACGCCTGCTGATCGAGCATGTATTTTAGCTCGGCCACAATGCGCTGGGTATCGCCTTTATGGTGCGGCCTGCCCCAGCTATCGAACCAGCCCGGGTAATACTCGCCGCACATTAAAGGTCCGCTTGGCTGTATGGCCCTTAAGGCTTTAAAATTGGCTTCGGGCCCGCTGCCAAAGTTTACCACGGCAAATAAATTATCGGGATGGTCGTTTTTTAACTGCGAAGGCCCATCACAATGGAATAACGGAACGGTAAAACCGGCCTCCTGTAAATCGGCCTTAATGATGTTCATATAGGCTTTATCGTTGCCATAGCTGCCATATTCGTTCTCTACCTGCACCATAATAATGTTGCCGCCATTGCTAATCTGCAAAGGTGCCAGCTGTTTACCTACAGCCAACAGGTATTTTTTCGATCTTTCTAAAAAGTATGGATATTGTGTGCGCAAACGGATGCTTTTATCTTTTAACAGCCACCAGGGGAAACCGCCAAACTCCCACTCGGCACACGAGTATGGCCCTGGCCTTAATATTACATATAAACCAACCTCTTTTGCCAGCCTGCAGAATTCGGCAGCATCGCTTTGGCCCGTAAACGTAAATTGATCAGGCTGTTTTTCGTGCATGTTCCAAAACAGGTAGGCACAAACCGTATTTAGGCCCATGGCTTTGGCCATTTGTAAACGCTGTTTCCACTCGGCTTTGGGTATACGGGCAAAATGCATTTCGCCGCAGCGTATAACATAAGGTTTACCGTTAAGCTCAAAAGCATTGGCCCCTATGGCAAAGGTAGCTGGCTGCTGGGCCCGGCCATTTACGTTTATGGCTGTTAATAAGGCTATAACCAATATATATTTAAGCAAAAGGCTGCGCATTTATGGTAGTTTTTGTTTGGGTTTATTGCTTTGTATTTTTTAAAAGTAGAACAAGCAAATGAGCAAAACAACATAAATATCAGCGCAAACGATTGACTAATTTTTAATGCAGGGGCTTTTTGGCGGTGAGCTTTATCCTTATAGAAACATGATTATTGTTGTCTGTTAATTGCACCAAATAAAAGGTGTAGAAATATTTCTACAGGTAGCCGAAAGTGGGGAAGATTTTCCCCATTCTACAATTTGTGGTTTTAAAGCGGGGCATTTTAAAATTGTGGAATATAAATTTTAATCTCTAAAAAAACAGCCTTACAGTACTTGTAATCCATTATTTGATCACAAACCAACGACATATCAGGAGCATACATACAAAAATGAAATAATTGGCTACTGTTTTGCCTAATATATCCTACAACTACTTTATTGATATCCTAAACAAACGCTCATGGAAAACAAACTTATTACCGAAATCAATATTGAGGGCAAAGCCATTACCCATTTTGATTCATTCAATTTGGAACAACGGTTTAACGGGCACCATTATTTCGAACTCCAATTTAAGCAAAATGAATTAGGACAACCAGGTTTAATCAATCTTGAAAATAGTCGCGATTTTATAGGTAAAACACTTAGTATTTCCTTTGGTCATCAGCGGGATAAATTACAGGAATTTGCCGGAATAGTTACCCATGTAGCGCTTGCTCAAAGTCATGGTTACCATGGCATTCTAATTGTGAGTGGCCATAGTCCTACTATTTTAATCGATCGCGGTGCAGATCTTGGATCGTACCTTGGCAAAAATTTAAACGAGATCGTTGGGCTGGCTATAAAAGATATTCCTGAAAACGATCTGAAGGTTGTTTGCAATCCCAAACGCAATACAGCAATCGATTATCTTATCCAATACCAGGAAAGTGATTTTAATTTCCTAAACCGTTTATCTGCCGAGTATCACGAATGGTTTTTCTATGATGGCCAACAACTCCATTTTGGCAAACCCGATGTACTAAAAGAAGTGGAATTATTTTATGGCCGGGATGTACAGGATCTCCAATATGCCCTGGAAATTTTCCCTTTGCAACATCACTTTTTTGCATACCACCCAACAGCTGACGAAGTACTCCAAAGCGAAGGAATCGATAAATTAAATGGTCCGCCTGATCTGATACATGCAATAGATATTTCTAAACGAACATATAGCAAAACGTTTACGCAGGCTTCGCCCATCCGAATAGAAAACAGTAACGACATTAAAAATAATATAGAAAATGAAGAGAAAGCTAATGCATCTGAACTGTTAAAAATCAGGGCCAAAGGCGATAATGCGGAAATTAGTATCGGTAGCATTGCAGAAATAACCATGAGTATTAAAAAGGAAGCCAATTTTATAACCGAAAGCTTGGGCCGGTTCCTGATCACTGGTATTAATCATCATATAGACGTAGCGGGCAAATACCATAATACTTTTGAGGGATTAACAGCCGATACCGAATGCATAAAGGTAAAAGATTATAAAAAAATAAGTCCCGATATACAGCTTGCTGAGGTTGTAGACAATAATGACCCTTTGGGACATGGCCGTATTAAAGTGAGATTTAAATGGATATGTACGCATAATGATACAAGTGAGTGGTTAAGGATAATTACACCCGATGCGGGCAGCAGTACACAAGTAAACACCAACAGGGGTTTTGTTTTCGTACCTGAAATTGGCGATCAGGTTGCCGTAAGTTTCGAAGAGGGAAATGTTTCCAAACCAATTGTGCTGGGCAGTATTTTCCATGGTTTAAATGGTTCGGGTGGAGATTCGGATAATCATTTAAAAACGATTGCGACAAGAAGTGGCCATACGATCGAATTTAACGACTCATCCGGAGCTGAAACCATTACCATTACGGATAAAAACCGCAATATCATCAGGTTCGACACCCAGGAATCAAGTATAGAAATCTCTGCGCCAGAAAACATTAGCATCAATGCCAAAAATATACATATCAATGCCGATCAGCACATTTCTATATCGGCAGGCGAACATATTTATAACAATGCAGGTGCAAATATTGCCAGCAATGCAGGAGAAAACCATTCGTTAATGGCCGAGAATATTATGTTTATAGCCAATAATCAGATTAATAAAACGGCCACTCACATCGAAAAAACCGCAGAAGAGATCAGTTTAAGTAGCACAAAAAACAATATTGAACTGCATAGCGCAAAGGAAATCATTAATAAAAGTGGTAGTAAAGTTAAACTCTTCTAAAATGGGAACAATTAAATGCATCGGTAAAACCATAACGGAATGTGCAGAAAGCACAAAATGGCTTGCTACCAAGGGCAATATCGGTTTTAATTCAAGTAAAGAAGTATTGTTACAGGGAAAGACTAAATCCAAGTATGGAAAATATAAATCTTCTTAACCTAAATCTTTAGATCATTAAGCATCAAAACATGGGCAAAATTCAATACAAACCCTTAGAAAAAACTTTAAATATGTGCTTAGAAATAGAAACTTCTGAAAAAACAGCATTAAATGATAAGTATAGCCTAAAAGTTTTTGATGTAAATATCTCACCTGTAAAGGTTTCGTTCTGGTCTGGCCATCAAAATATAGAAGTTTTTCGCAAACCGGTTGAAGAAAAACTTTTGCCCAATAATGAAGCAGATGCTTTTGTTCAGGAGGCTTCTACCCTACTAAACCACCTCACCATAAAACTGGATTTTAATGGTGTACCAATAAGTATAGAAAAACAAGATGAGCTATGGCAAAATTGGTTAGGCCTCAGGGCTAATCTTGCTGCCAGTTATACAGGCGATTGGATTGAAAAAACATTAACAGAAATCGACAAAAAACTGTTGCCGAACAAAGGATTACTGCCTTATATCATGCAGGACATCTTCCTGAATGAATATTTCAGGGGCGTTTACAATGCCTTATTTATCGAAAATTGTTTCTACGGTAAAAGAATAGTGTATGGTTTATGCCCATCGCCCATCCTATTTAATGAGAAGCTGATACTTCAAACCTCACCAACCTCGCAATTAATTAATTTCTCAGGTAAAGAAGATAAAATCTATGATCAATCGGGATTTAGCAGTTGGTTTAAAAACAAAAGCAATTATGCTCTACCCCAAATCAAGGCCGAAGGCTTTTATCAGATCGATAATGTTACGGGTTGGTGCAATTCACTTGAAAGCAATTATAAATTAAGTACTAATGACTACGAAAAAACATTAAAAATTGTATTAAACACCAATTAAGCAGAGTCGACATGAATTGGAGCACAGATCCCGAAATAACAAATAGCGAAAATCTTGCAGAAGATGGCCTTGCTAATGCGGAAGAGTTGCCGGTACGCACCACGCTGCACAAAGTAGGTCTACCTGAAAAAAATGGAGAAATCACTGAACTTTTAGTCTGTCAGGGAGCAAAATGCACCTGCGATAAGGCAGTAGACCCTTCCCAAAAACCGCTTTATGTACTCAGCCACAATAAATATGTAATTAACGATAATAACGAAACTAAACTTATTGCCACAACGCTGGAAAACAAACTGCTCAACCTCAATTTCGGTCAGTGTAAAGTTCCCGATCCGAGTGAACCAGTCCCATGCACGGCTAAATTGGAATGGAAAGA
>NZ_DJDT01000116.1 GCF_002432345.1 Pedobacter sp. UBA5917 | reverse complement strand
CTTTCCCTAAATAAACCATTGGGATTGAGCGAAACTGAAATAAATGATATTGAAGCCTTTTTACTGTCGCTAACCGACGACAAGTTTCAAAAAACCAAACCATAAAATAGGCCTGTAGCCAAAACCCGAAAAATCAATTTTAACAAATTTTTCAACCCAAAAGAAGGTTGAAGGGCCATTGGCATGTCTATTCCAAAATAAACAACATGAAGATAAAACTACTATTAATATTGCTGTTGGGTACAGTTATCTACTCAAAATCATCTGCCCAGCAGCGGATCATCACCGGAGTGGTGGTTTCTGCAGAGGATCAATCGCCATTACCGGGTGTATCGGTAAGGATCAAAGGATTGGAAGGTTCTACCGTTACCGATAAAGATGGTGCATTTAAAATTTCGACTAAAAACGGACGTTTTATCGAAGTATCGTATATTGGTTATAAAACTGCTACCGTAGAAATCGGATCGGCTACTAAATTAAACGTTTCGCTCGAACAGGCCGACAATACTTTAACCGAACTACAGATTGTAGGTTCGAGAAATGCCAACCGTACCAAACTCAATTCGCCTGTTCCGGTTGATGTAATCGATTTAAAAACGTTGCAGCAAACTTCACCTCAGGCCAGTGTAACGCAGTTGCTCCAGTATGTATCACCTTCTTTCCACTCTTCGGTTTCGGGTGGTGGCGATGCTGCTTCGGCAACTTCTACTGTACAGTTGAAGGGTTTGGGTGTAGATCAGGTATTGGTGCTGGTAAATGGTAAAAGAAGACATAAAAGTTCAAACATCAGTTGGGGCGGTTTAGGTAACGGCGCAACAGGATACGATCTGAATGCTATTCCGGTAGGTTCGATAGATCGCATTGAGATTTTACGCGACGGTGCTGCCGCCCAATATGGATCGGATGCCATTGCAGGGGTAATCAACGTGGTATTGAAAAATACTGCCGATGAAATTACGGCAAGTACGATTGAAAGTATCCGCCGCAGGGGAGATGGTTTAACGACCAGGAGCAATGCCAATATCGGCCTCAAACTGGGTGCAAAAGGCTTCCTTAATATCACTGGCGAATATGCTACACAAGCCGTGTCGCTTCCTTCGGGGAATTATTCTGATGGGATTTACATTGGGCCGGCTTATGGTGGTGGCGCCAATACCAGGGGATTCGATCAGATTTATACCAAAGAAATTGATGATGCCATAATTGCCAGCCGCGGTATCGACCGCCATTTCTTTGATCAGCGTGGATCGACCAATAAATCAAAAGATGGTTTGCTATCGTTCAATGCCGGAATTCCATTAAAAGATGGTTTCGAGGTATATTCTTTTGGTGGTATCAGTCACCGTAACTCGCAGTTTACGGCCGTATACCGTTTGCCAGGCTGGACCGAGCGCAACAATACCTTTGTTTATCCGGATGGTTTTTTACCGGCAATGGATAACATCATCACCGATCAATCTTTGGCAATAGGTGTAAAGGGCAAGATAAGTGGATGGAATTTTGATGTATCAAACGTATATGGCAGAAATGCTTTCAATAATATCATCAGTAATACGCTGAATGCCAGTTTAGGACAAAAAACGCCACGCACGTTTAACGCGGGCAGTTATAATGCTTCGCAGAACAGCGGAAGTTTAGATTTCTCGAGAAAATTTGATAAAGTGCTTAAAGGACTGAACGTTGCCTTTGGTGGTCAGTACCGCGTAGAAACCTATCAGATTATTGCTGGAGAAGAGGGTTCTTACTCAAAAGCCGATTTAACCCCTATTTATTCTATCGGTTACACCACCGGCGGTATTCCTTATTTTATTGCTGCGGGAAGTACGCCTTTAAACGGACTTTCGCCAGGTTCGCAGATTCATGCCGGTTTCAGGCCATCGAACGAGGTAAATGTGAAACGTTCTATTTCTGCCGCTTATGCCGATCTCGAACTGAATGTAACCGATAAATGGCTTTTATCAGGTGCGGTAAGGGTAGAGAATTATTCTGATTTTGGAAGTGTAACTACTTACAAAGCAGCAACGCGTTACGGTTTCGCCAAATGGCTGGCCGTTCGAGGTGGCTATAACACTGGTTTCAGGGCGCCCGATCTGGCACAGTTTTACTATACCGAAACCTCTACCACTTTCCAGAATGGTGTAGCGATTGATCAGGTTACGGCAAACAACGTAAATCCCGCAACCAAAGCTTTGGGTATTCCATCGCTGCAGCCCGAAAAATCGAAAGGTTATTCTGCCGGATTAACTTCACAGCCGATCCAGAACGTTGAATTAACGGTTGATGCCTATCAGATCGACATTAAAGACCGTGTGGGCAATACCGGGCGTTTCTCTGCTACAGATGCGAATTTACCTGCTGATGTAAGGGCACTATTTGTGCAAACCGGTACCGTGCAGGCAAAATTTTTCTATAATTCTTTCAGCACACGCACAAGGGGCATCGAATTTACGGGAAGTTATCGTTTCTTACTGCCAAATGGGGGTAACGTAGCCTTTTTGGCGGGTGCAAACCTCCAAAAAACAACGCTTACCAAAGTAAATACACCTAAAGGTTTAGAAGCTTACCGTTACATCATTTTCGACGAGAGCGAAGAGGTGCGCGTAACCCGTAGCATCCCGAAAACTAAAATTACCCTGCAGGGAACCTACAACATCAATAAGTTTAATTTTTTACTGCGCAGCGTATATTTTGGATCGGTATCGGCGGTAAGCCAGTTAAATGCGAATTTCCCGAAACCAGATTATTATTATCAAACCTATAGTCCGATATGGATTACCGATGTTTCGGCAGGGTATCGGATTACACCTTTGCTACAGGCTACCGTTGGTGTAAATAATCTGTTCAATGTGCTGGGCGATTATTCTATCCCTGCACCCGGAAGTAATATTACCCGTACCAATTCGCCAAGTGCTGCACAATCGGGTACCAGCACGGGTTTACAACCTTTTATCCGACTTTCGGCCACCTTTAAATAAGATTACAGATGAGAATTTATAAACTTCCAATATTATTTTTTGCATTAGCTGCTTCATTGTTTGCTTCGTGCAAAAAGACAGACTACCTCGATATCGATGCCGGCGACAGGCCTGCTTTAAGTGCAAAGGTTAAATTTATCAATGCACGCCAATCGGTTACTGCCGTTAATTTTTGGGATTTTACCCGAAAAGTTACGGCCACGGCACTACAACGCAATACGGCTTCGGGTTATTTGGATACCCAATACGGAAAAGTACAGTTTAACCTGACGGAAGGAACCGATCTTTCTTATAAAGCATCGTATATTTTTGGTGGCAGTGCAAATTTTGTTCAGGAAACCAATTCGGCATCTTTTGCCGGTCCGAACGGGCCTATTGCAAATTTTGCACACAGTTTGTTTACCGTAAAGAAGAAATTAACCAGCACGTTAAATCCGGGTAATATCGATAGTTTGATCCTGGTATATGATGATCTTACGCTTCCGGCATCGGGTAAAGCCAAGATCAGGTTTGCCAATTTTTCGCCCGATGCACCAAAGGTTGATCTTACCTATGCCACCGGAACAGAAATATTTGCCGGTGTGGCTTATGGTAATTTTGGCAACCAAACCATTATTCCCTATACATCAGGAAAGGCACCTGCAGTGATTGAAGGTTTAAGCTGGAGAACACTCGGACCGTTTAAGGAAGTAGATGCAGGTACCAACCTGAGCCTATTGATAAAGGATAATACGACTAAAGCAGTTATTCCTTTAACCAATACAGCTTTGAATGCGGCCACTTTCGAAGCCGGAAAAATTTATACGGTTTACATTAACGGTACGGTAAGTGGAACACCATCTATTGCCGCAACAATTATTACGCATAATTGATAAGAAAATCGGTTGGTGAGATACCAACCGATACAGAAACTCCTGGCTCAAACAGGTTTATATTTGGTTAGAAAAAGGGGCATGTCTGGATAGAATGCCCCTTTGTTGTTCTAAAACTGCTGTCATCCTGAGCGCAGCGAAGGATCTTTTTTTTGCTTATCGTTTTTAGCATATAAGGCATTCAAGAGAATTTAAGCTCAAATTGCTTTATATTTTTTATATGGTGAACAATGGTCCTCGTTTGTAACGAGGATCAGTGAGGTTTGCATTTGCAATGCAGAATAAAATATGTGTGGCGATACAATCGCCTTCCTCGGACATCCCGATTGCAAATCGGGACGATGTTTGAGGCCGAGAAATCTGTCTTGAGATAGATCTCGCCATTCCGCTGCGCTTCAGTTGAGATGACGGCCATTTTATTAACTTGTCATCCTGAGCGCAGCGAAGGATCTTTTGCCTGCTTATTGTTTTCTACTACATAAGACATTTAAGAGAATATAAGCTCAAAAGGCTTTTTACGTAGATAAAAGTTAATCCAATATTATTTATATTTTATTTTCAATAATTTTTGAAAGTTTAAAAATATATTTTACTTTTGATCTAATTAAAATAATATGAAAACGTTTCTCCAATCAAAATTGCTCCAAGGGATAATTGTCTCAAATGTGATCATCTTAATCGTTATCTGGTTAAATAATTTATTTCACAGTGAGAAAGATGGTATTCTGATATATTCGGAATTTGTTATTTTGCCACTCTTGATGGGGGTAATCAGTGCCTGGTTCTGGAGAAGTCTCAATCTAAAAAGCAGATCGATCATCTGGTATTCAATCCTAGATGGGTTTCTTGCCATTGTTTTGAGTTACATTTTTTTGGGAGAGGGAACCATTTGTTTAATTATTGTTTCTCCTCTCATTTTTGCCTTTGTAATTACAGGAGCATTTATTGGTAAAGCGATGTTCCGCAAGAACAACCAGACTTTAAATGTTAGCATTGTTTCGATACTGCTGGTCGTTTTTACAGTTGACTCTGTTTCTGATCATCATTATCGGAACATGGTAAGTGATGAAATAGTGATCAATGCTACACCCGAAACAATCTGGAAACATGTTGTTTCTTTTGACAAAATTAAACGGGCAAATACCTATTGGCTCTTCAAAGTGGGGATGCCCAGCCCAATGCAAACTACCGTTACCGCTTATAGAAAAGGAGCAGGGAGAAAATGTATTTTCAGCAACGGATATGTTTTTGACGAGAAGATTGTAACTTTTGATATCAACAAAGATTTAACATTCGATATCATCGGCCAACCCAAAGACCCTGAAATTATGGGACATATTGATATTGAAAGAGGTCAGTTTTTATTAAAGGATAATGGAAATGGAACCACAACACTTGTTGGAAATAGCTGGTATAGCTTAAAGGTATTCCCGATCTGGTATTATGATTTATGGGCAGAAAGTATTACCCGAAATGTTCACTTAAGAGTAATGGAACATATTAAGGAGATCAGCGAACAAAATTAAACATGTTTTTATTTATAGTTAAGAGATTGAATTTTCTTAAATCAATCCCCTTGTTTGCATTGGTTTTTGATAGCTTGATAAAAATGTGGATGCTGATTGCAAAGCCCGAAAGATTAGATCAGATAGACGAAATAGAACGTGAAGTGCTAAAATGGAAAAATACTTCGGTAAGTCTGCATAAATTTGGTGGTACACAGTTTAATTATAAAAAGATAGAATTTGCGCATATCCACAGCAATGGTATACTGGATATTCTTTTTTTACGGAAAATTAAGTCCGAACTGATGCTCGAAGGGAAGATAAAAGAGCATCATGTGTTTAAAAAATCGGGATGGATAAGTTTTAATGTTCAGCACATTGAAGATGTAAATTATGCACTTTATCTGCTGAAACGATCTTATGAGATTGGTAGTGATAAATAATGTTTTTTGTTCTTTTGGTTATTGATTTTTCACCATATAAGACATTTTAGATAATGTAAGCTCAAATTGCTTTATATTTCTTATATGGTGAACAATGGTCCTCGTTTGTAACGAGGATCAAAGAGAACTGCATTTGCAATGCAGGATATAGTACTTCTGACGATACAATCGCCTTTCTCGTGCATCCCGATGCAAATCGTGAAGAAGTTAGTGAGGCTGTCATCCTGAGCGTAGCGAAGGATCTTTGCAAAATAGACCCTGAAATAAATTCAGGGTGACGAATGCATTTAGAAAATCTTACCCCAACTTCCTTCCTGTATTAATTACATTAACGCCATTAAAACGCGTAGTGGCACTGCCATGCGAAACGGCGCTTGCCTGTCCGGGTTGTCCTTTTCCATCCGAAAATGTTCCGCCCAGGCGGTAATCGTTTTTATCACAGCGCTGCACGCAAGAATTCCAGAACTCCTGGGTATTGGCCTGATAAGCGGCATCTTTAAACATACCTACAATTTTACCTTCCTTGATCTCGTAAGCCAGTTGTGCGCTGAACTGAAAATTATAGCGTTGCTGATCAATGGAATAAGAATTCCGGCCGAACATATAAATGCCTTTTTCTACATTTTTAACCATATCTGCTGCACTTAAAGCCGCATTTCCAGGCGCTAATGAAACATTAGGCATCCGCTGAAACTGGATACTGTCCCAACTGTCGGCATAACAACAGCCCTGTGATGCTGCCAAGCCTAAAATATGTGCCTGATCGCGGATGGTTTGGTAATTTACCAAAATCCCGTCTTTAATGATATCCCATTTACCACATTTTACACCTTCATCATCGTAACCCACCGCTCCTAAAGATCCTGTTTCCAGTTTATCGGCAATAATGTTAACTTCTTTACTCCCGAAGTTGAATTTTTTCGATTCCCATTTATCCAGTGTGAGGAAACTGGTTCCTGCATAGTTGGCTTCATAACCTAAAACACGGTCGAGTTCTGTAGGGTGGCCAACCGATTCGTGAATAGTTAGGAAAAGGTGCGAAGGATCCAATACAAGGTCGTATTTGCCTGGGGCAATGGGTTTCGCTTTTAACTTTTCGTCAACATGTACTGCGGCTTCACGCACATCTTCGAGGATGTCGTAACGCTTTTTGTACATCGTAACGGGGCCACCTTTAATTTTTTCTTCCTCTTTAGGTTTAAGGTATTCAAAACCCATACCCATTGGTGCGCTTAACGCATTTCTGGTTTCGAATTTGCCACTTGCCGCATCGGTTTTGGTGAGCGTAAAAGTTGGCCATATCCGGTGGATATCCTGATCGATATACGAACCATCGGTTGAAGCAAAGTATTTCTGCTCATTGATCATGAAAAGGTTGGAACTGATGTATTTTGCACCACCTTTCATGGCCTCGCTGTTTACTTTTAAAAGCAGGTCTACTTTATCGGCAATGGGCACTTCAAAAGCATTGATTTCGATAGGTGTTTTCCAGCTCACCTCGCCAAAGCCCTTTTGAGGAGCCAGTTGAACAGGTTCTTCCATCAGTTTTGCATTTCCTTTTGCAATGGCTACGGCAGCTTCTGCAGCTTTCACAATGCTGGCATCA
>NZ_DJDT01000117.1 GCF_002432345.1 Pedobacter sp. UBA5917 | reverse complement strand
TTTTAAAACCTGCGAGGTCTTTTCACAAAGTAATGCAGAATGTTTAACCTTTCGCGTTTTCTGTGGCTAACCATTCCAGGCCTGACCTATACTTCCGAAGTTGGCAGTAGCTTTGCCCATAAAAACTTTGGAGGCTTCCCATTCACCACAAATCGAGACAAATTGCAGAAATATTGATACAAATACGCTCCCTCCCTAGAGCTAAAAACCGAATCTTTGATTTGGAATTAAATAGAACTAAAACCATTTACTTCCAATAACTAACCAAATCCCTACCTAATATGAAAAGAACTCTATACTCTTTTAGCGACTTTATAGCTAAGGTTGGGTGCTTGCATCAAAAAAAGTTTCTGAAGCGCAAAGTACTCTCCGTTATTTTTAGCTCAATTATCCTGCTCTTACTTTCATTTCAGCTCAGTGCACAGGAGCAGAATACAGTTACCGGTACGGTTACCGATGAGAAAGGCGAAACGGTTGTTGGGGCCAGCATCAAAGTTAAAGGTACCAGTACGGGGGCAACTACCGATGTAAGTGGGAAATTTAAAATACAGGTTGCCGATAAAAATGCCACGCTGATCTTTATATATGTTGGCTATGCCAATCAGGAAGTTGCATTGGCGGGCCGAACGCAGCTTAATGTTAAACTTAAACCATCCGATAACGACCTTAGCGAGGTAGTGGTGGTAGGGTACAACACCCAGAAAAAAGAAGCCATTACCGGTGCCATTGCATCCATCAGTAGTAAAGAACTCGAAAAAGTACATGGTGGTTCTACGGTTAGTACCGGTTTGGCGGGAAAACTGCCTGGGGTATCGTTCAGGATGCCTGATGGAAGACCTGGTTCGAGTGCCAACATCCAGATACGTAATATGGGCAATCCGTTGTACGTAATTGATGGAATACAACAGGATGCAGGTCAGTTTAACAACATTTCTCCCAATGATATCGAAAGCATCAGCGTTTTAAAGGATGCTTCAGCAGCAATTTATGGTAGCCGTGCATCAAACGGGGTAATTTTGGTGACCACTAAAAGGGGTAAAAACGGTACACGCAATACTTTTACGGTTGATGCTTATACCGGATGGCAGAACTGGGTACGTTTTCCGGAAACTACCGATGCCTACCAATGGATGCTGGGCAAGGCAACCGCCGAGCTAAACCAGAATGGCAAAACCGATATAACTCCTGCCGAACTCGAAAAATGGAAAGCAGGAACGGAATATGGTTACCAGAGCCAGAACTGGAAAGACATTATTATTGCACCCAATGCACCACAGAGTTCTGTTAATTTAAGTGCATCAGGTGGTAGCGATAAGGTAAATTATTATTTCTCGGCTACGCATCTGGATCAAAAAGGAGTATATGGAAAGGCACGCGAGTTCGATTTTAACCGAACAAACATCCAGAGTAATATCGAAGCTAAAATTACAGACCGTTTTAAGGTGGGTATGTTGATCAACGGCCGTATCGAAAGCCGCGATCAGCCGGGTGTACCAGGTGGGGATGATTATTTTGCCGCACGTTTTGCCTTGTTAAGAAACAGACCAACCGAACAGGCCTATGCCAATGGCAACCCGAATTATCCGAACGATATCGGCCACAATACAGAGCAGTTTGCCGTTCAGAGCAAAGCATTATCCGGTTACTGGAAATCTGATTGGCGTGTATTGCAGACCAATTTATCAGCTTCGTACGATACGCCGATAAAAGGTTTGGAGATTAAAGGATTGTATTCTTATTACATTGCCGATAACGTGATCAACGGACATGAGTATACTTATAATGTATATACCTACCACCCCGAAACTGGTGTTTACGAAGAGAAAATAGGAAGTTCGAATCCCTACAGGGAGCGCAGGTACGAAAAAATCTATACCAATACCTATCAGCTCCAGGCCAATTACAACCGTACTTTTGGTAAACATACCATTGGCGGTGTATTGGTGGCCGAACGTTTAGACCGTTTCAGGACCTACTCTTTTCAGCATGCCGTACCTCAAACCAATCTTTTACCTGTATTGCAGTTTGCTGATATGGACGGACAGGATTTCGTTGATCTGCAGGAAGAGCAGGCCCGTATCGGTTACGTAGCGAGGTTTAACTACAATTATGATAACAAGTATTACCTGGAGCTTTCGGGCCGCAGGGATGCTTCGTGGAAATTCGCACCAGATCGCCGCGTAGGTTACTTCCCATCTGCATCAATTGGATGGAGAATTACACAAGAGCAGTTTATGAAAAAACTATTGGGCGAAAGTACTGTTCTGAACGATCTGAAAATCCGTGCCTCTTACGGTGTACTCGGAGATGATGATATCGATATTGATCCTTTCGCTTATCTTACAGGTTATCGATACAATGCGGGTACAGCCATTTTGGACGGAAAAAGTATTACCACTTCGAGGGATAAAGGACCCGTAATCAATAACCTCACCTGGTTTAAAAGCAAAATTGCCGATATCGGTCTGGATTTCACCATGTTTAATAACAAACTTACCGGAACAGCTGATTATTTCTACAGGAAACGCTCGGGGCTAAAAGCAATTAAAAACGATGTGGTTGTACCGATCGAACTGGGTTATCAGCTACCTGCCGAAAACCTGGAGAGCGACGCACAGTTCGGTGCCGAGTTTGCACTTAACTACCGCGATAAAATTGGTGAGTTTAATTACAACGTGGGTGGAAACATTTCCATCAGCAGGAGAAAATTTCTGGATCAGTACAAACCACGTTATGGCAACTCGTGGGATAACTACAGAAATAGCCAAAATCAGCGTTATACCGATATATTCTGGGGTTATGAAGTTACCGGACAGTTCCAGAACATCGACGAGATCAACAATTATAAAGTAAACATCGACGGGCAGGGCAATCGCTCATTATTGCCTGGAGATTTAATTTATAAAGACCAGAACGGCGATGGCGTGATTGATGGTTTAGATGAGAGACCAATTGGTTACACCGCTACCGGACAACCTAATGTAATGTTTGGTTTTACAATTGGAGGCTCTTATAAAAACTTCGATTTTACAGCCGATTTTTCGGGTGGTAGCATGTACTCATGGAACCAGAACTGGGAGCAACGCTGGGCTTTCCAGAACACAGGTGCTTTATTACAGAGTTTTGCCGATGATAGCTGGCACCGCACCAATCCATACGACTTAAACAGCGCGTGGATACCGGGTAAATATCCTGCTTTGCGTTTTAACGATGGCGGGCACAGTAACTACAAAAGAAATTCTACATTCTGGTTACATAACGTAAGGTACCTGCGTGCACGTACATTGGAAATTGGTTATACCATCCCGAAAAGATGGGCAGAAAAAATCAAGATCCAGAATGCCAGGATATACGTTAACGGTTATAACCTGTTTTCGCTTGATAACCTGAGCGATTATGGTGTTGATCCGGAAATTGCCGACGATAATGGCCTGCAATATCCACAGAACAAGTTTTTTAACATCGGTTTTAAATTAACGCTGTAACATGAAAAAAACTAATCAGATGAAAAAATATATATGTGCATTTGCTGCCATTGCCTTTTTGGGTTTTGCGCAGTCGTGTAAAAAAGATTCAGAATTTTTAGATAAACAACCTACCAATGTACTGCCAATTGATGCCGTGTGGAAAGATCAAAATCTGGTACTTACTGTGGTAGGCGACCTTTACGATCGCTATCCCGATTACCAAACGATAGAGGCATGGTCAATATTTACTGTGTTTGATGAAGCATTCGCATCATCAGGTGGAGATTACGGTCGTCACCAAAATTTAGAGTATGGATACGATTCGTGGCGATACTGGGATTTGGGCGTTTACGGCTATATCCGCGACCTGAACATGTTTATCAAACGCGGGCAGGAATCAACCCAGTTAAAGGCAGAAGATCGCGACCGCTTTCTGGCTGAAGCACGTTTTATCAGGGCAGGAGTTTATTTCGAAATGGTTAAAGCGATGGGCGGTGTTCCTTTGTTAACTACTCCTTTAGAATATGATAACAGCGGTAATGTGGCTAACCTCCAGTTTCCGCGATCGAAAGAAAGCGAAGTGTACGATTTTGTGATTTCCGAACTCGAAGCCATTAAAACCATACTGCCCGATGATCCAACCGTTCAGAGCAGGGCTACAAAAGCTGCTGCTTTGGCCATGGAGTCGAGGGCTGCTTTATACGCAGGTTCTATTGCAAAATACAGCAATTCGCAGCTTACCCTGCCTGGCGGCGAAGTTGGCATATCTTCTTCGCTGGCCAATGGTTATTTTACAAAATCGTTAAATGCTGCCAAAGAAATTATTGCAGGTGGCAAGTATACGCTGTATAAAAAGAACCCAACCTTATCAGATAATTTTGCAGCACTTTTTACCGATAAAAGCAATAATCCTGAAGTGATTTTTGTAAAAGACTTTAAGCTAAAAACCAATAAAGTGCATGGTTTTACCATCGATAACCAGCCACGCTCATCAGCAGAGGAAGCGCAGGGTGGGCGTTTAAATCCATCCTTAAATTTGGTACAATCGTTCGAGAAACTGGATAATACCTACGCCTCCATGGCTTCGGTTGATGGTAGTGGTAACCCGGTTTACTATGCGGGTATTACCGATATTTTTGCAGGCCGTGATGCCCGTTTGGCAGGTACCGTAATCCTTCCGGGAACGCTGTTTAAAGGTAAAGCGGTTGATATCTGGGCAGGTTACCAACTGGCCGATGGTTCGATTGTAACCGGCGATAATTTTGGACAGAGCAAAACCAATGCCCTGCCGGGTACCTCAGGCTCCGTACAGGTAGTGGGGGGCGATGGTCCGATAGATGGTTTGGAATTCAGTGCTCAATCAGGTTTTTATGTGCGTAAATATCTCGATCCTGCTAAAGGATCAGGGCAGATCGGTACCCGAAGCGATGTTTGGTGGGTGCGTTACCGTTACGCCGAAGTATTGTTAAATGCAGCAGAAGCAGCCTTCGAACTGGGCGATTTAGCTGCTGCCGCCGAATATATTAAACCCGTACGCGACCGTGCCGGACTAACTATCGCATTAACACCTGCGCAGATTACTTTCGACCGCATTGTACACGAACGTAAGGTAGAGTTTGCTTTCGAAGGCCACGAGCTTTGGGATATGAAACGCTGGAGACTGGCCGATAAAGTGTGGAACGGCAATAACATGTCGACCAACGATTTTATCAATGCCACCAATATAGGTAGCGCTACGCGCACCAGTACACAGGTATTTGGTTTATGGCCTTACAAATATTATAACCCAGGCAATGCAAATCACTTAAAATATGTTTTCAAGGTAGTTAAGCCTAGCCGAGTAACGGCCGCGCACCGTTTCCGTATCGGTAATTACTATTCGTCGATAGGGCAGGATGTACTTAACGGAAACCCGAAAATTGTGAGAAACCCTAACCAGTAACAGATATAGATATGAAAAATAAATTTTATTTCGTGATAGGGGCACTTATTGCTGTACTCTTTTCTTCATGCAAAAAAGATAATTACGATGCACCCCAAGCCGATTTTACCGGAAGAATTGTATATAAAGGTGAAGCCATTAACGTACAGTACGGACAGGTTTTTTTCGAACTTTGGCAATCGGGTTTTGGTAACTATTCGGCCTTAAATGTAAATGTGGCGCAGGATGGTAACTATTCTGCAAAACTGTTCAACGGCGATTACAAACTGGTTTTTTCGCCGAATCAGGGTCCTTTCTTGTGGAAAAAGAATGCTGCCGGCAGGCAGGATACCATTGCCGTAAACATTAACGGAAGTAAAAGCCTGGATATTGAAGTAATGCCTTATTACATGATCCGCGGAGCCACACTTACAGCAGCTGCGGGCAAGGTAAATGGTTTCTGCAAACTCGAAAAAATTATTACCAATGCCGATGCGAAGGATATTGAAAATGTATCGCTCTACATCAATAAAACACAGTTTGTAGATGGCAGCAATAACATCGCCACGCAGCAGCTTAATGGTGCTGCCATTGCCGATCTCAATAACCTGAACATGAGTGTAACCATCCCTACGCTGGTACCCACTCAAAATTATGTGTTCGCCAGGATCGGTGTTAAAATTGCCGGTGTAGACGACCTCATTTTTACCCCGGTTACTAAAATCAGTTTTTAATTAAAAGAGAGGTTGTATTGTAAACTGGTTTTATAGATTTTGTCACGTTGAGCTTGTCGAAATGCCTTGTAAAGTGTTAAGTAAGGTCCTTCGACAGGCTCAGGATGACAATTCTAATTTAGAATACAAGCTCCTTTTCTATCATAATCATTATCTTACCTGAGCAAATCATCAGAATGAAATCTCTCCTCGCTTTTCTTTTATGCCTTTCGCTATGTGCTGTTAATCAAAAATTGCACGCAAAGCAATTGAATGATACCATTTACCTGGCGGATCCAACCATTTTTGTAGATAAGGGTACTTATTACCTATATGGTACAAGCGGTGATGAAGGTTTTTTGGTATATACCTCAAAAGACCTTAAAAACTGGAGCAAAAAGACCGAAAATAATGGTTATGCTTTAAAAAAGGGCGATGCTTTCGGGAGCAAAGGTTTTTGGGCGCCGCAGGTATTTAAAAGGGGTAACACCTATTTTATGGCCTACACGGCCGATGAGCAGATTGCTATTGCGCAGAGTAAAAGTCCGCTGGGGCCCTTTAAGCAGAAAACATTAAAAGCCATTTCAGGAACCGGAAAACAGATCGATCCCTTCGTGTTTACTGATACCAATGGCAAAAATTACCTCTATCACGTAAAATTGACCAATGGTAACCGAATTTATGTATCCGAACTCAGAAATGATTTTTCTGACGTAATCCCACAAACCGCAAAAGAATGTATATCGGGTACCCAATTCTGGGAAAATACTGCCAAAACCGATTGGCCGGTAACCGAAGGCCCTACTGTTATCAAAAAAGACAAATTGTACTATCTTTTTTATTCAGCAAACGATTTCAGAAATCCCGATTATGCAGTAGGTTACGCCATTTCAAAATCTCCAACCGGTCCGTGGATAAAATATGAAGAGAACCCGATTATCAGCAGAAAACTATTAAAAATTAACGGAACAGGACATGGTGACTTTTTTACAGACGAAAACGGAGCTTTACAATATGTTTTCCACACGCACCGCAATAACCAGAAAGTATCGCCAAGGGTTACTGCTATTGTAAAAGCCGGCTTTGTAAAAGATAGAAATGGTATTTATCAGATGCAGATCGATCCACAAAGCTTCCGCTTTTTAATGAAGGGTACAAATTGATTCCTTTTGTAGAAATTTTGAAACAAAACAGAACCGGTTTAAGAAAAGAAATCGCTTTTTTTAGAAATTAATGAAACGAAGCAACCTGAAAAAAATGCAGGGTGTAAAGCTTTAAAAATGAATAAATTGAAAATAAAATTACTGTTTGCCTTATGCCTGTTGGTTATGGGCCGATTAAATGCACAAACATTTACCAATCCCCTGTTGCCCTCAGGTGCTGATCCTTACAGTTATTATAAAGATGGTTATTACTATTACACCCACACTAGCGGTAACCGTGTAGACCTTTGGAAAACCAAAACTTTGGATGGCCTTAAAGATGCCGAGCGGAAAACCATCTGGAAAGCACCTGCCGGAACTGCATACAGCAAAGAAATATGGGCACCCGAAGTCATGTTTTTAAGAGGGAAATGGTACGCATACTTTGCTGCCGATGATGGTAAAAATGATAACCACCGCATGTATGTACTGGAAAATGCTTCGGCCGACCCGATGAAAGGCGAGTGGGTATTTAAAAGTAAAATTACCGACCCAACCGATAAATGGGCCATTGATGGCGATGTGATCGATTTTAAAGGCCAGTTGTATATGATCTGGTCGGGATGGGAAGGCGACCATAATGGTAAACAGGAAATTTTTATTGCCAAACTTAAAAACCCATGGACGGTAGAAGGAAACCGTGTAAAAATTTCCAGCCCAAAATTCGACTGGGAAAAAAACGGCGATCTGGGCGGTGGAGCACATGTTGATGTGAATGAAGGTCCGCAGTTTTTGGTCCATGCTGATAAAATCTTCGTCATTTATTCGGCCAGTGGCTGCTGGACGGATTTTTATGCACTGGGTATGCTTTCTGCTTCGGTAAAAAGTAACTTGCTCGATCCAAAATCATGGACAAAAGCCGATAAACCTGTTTTTAAGCAATCGCCAGAAAATGGCGTTTATGCTCCAGGCCACAATTCGTTCTTTAAATCGCCTGATGGAAAAGAAGACTGGATCCTTTATCATGCCAACGATAAACCAGGGCAGGGTTGCGGTGGCTTCCGCTCGCCAAGGGCACAGCCATTCAAATGGAATGCAGATGGTACGCCAAATTTTGGTATTCCGGTAAAACCTGGAGAAAGTTTAGCCGCTCCATCAAATCCTAATAAAAAATAAATCAGATATAACCGATATGAACCTAAAAAACTACGTCCTTCTTGCTGTAATGAGCCTTAGCGTAAGCACTGGCTTTGCACAAAAGACAAAAAAAAGCACCGAACCTGCAAAAGTATGGTCGGTAGAAAAAGCCAATGCCTGGTATAGCCAACATAAATGGCTAACCGGAGCAAATTACATTCCGTCAAACGCCATTAACCAATTGGAAATGTGGCAGGCCGATACTTTTTCGCCCGATCTGATCGATAAAGAGCTGGGCTGGGCCGAAGGTATTGGTTTTAATACCCTGCGTGTGTTTTTATACAGCAAAGCCTGGAGCCAGGATCCATCTGGTTTTAAAAAACGCATGGATCAGTTTTTAACCATCAGCCAAAAACACGGTATACAGCCCATGTTTGTACTTTTCGACGATTGCTGGAACAAAACTTCGGCCATTGGCAAACAGCCTGAACCAAAAACCGGTATCCATAATTCGGGCTGGCTACAGGATCCGGGCGACCCCGCTTTTAAAGAACAAGCCAATTTTGCTGAGCTCGAAAAATATGTAAAAGATGTGCTTGGCCATTTTGCACACGATAAAAGAATTTTGCTTTGGGATTTATACAACGAACCCGGAAACAGTGGGAAAGGTGAAGCAACGATCCCTTTGTTAACTAAAACCATCAGTTGGGCACGTGCCGTTAATCCTGATCAGCCTATTTCGATCGGTTTATGGAAATGGGAATTTGAGAAACTTAACCAGATCCAGTTAGCCAATTCAGATGTACTTACCTATCACAATTACGAGGCGCCTGAGTGGCACCAGCGTACCATCGACCTCTTAAAAGCCAGTGGCAAACCAATGATTTGTACCGAATACATGGCACGCTCGCGCAACAGCCGTTTCGCCAATATTTTACCAATGCTTAAAAAGGAAAATGTAGGTGCCATTAACTGGGGTTTTGCAGCAGGTAAAACCAATACCAAATATGCCTGGGATACCCCATTGGCAGATGGTTCTGAACCGATTGAATGGTTCCACGAAATTTTTCAGCCCGATGGCACACCATACCGCCAGGATGAAGTTAACCTGATCAAAAAACTCAATAACAAATAAATATTTCATATTCCGCTAACGCTCGTTTCTAACGAGCGTTGAATAGGGTATCGTTTACAACGATAAAATCGTATAACTATTTATGCACTCGTTTGGAAACGAGCGCAAGCTTA
>NZ_DJDT01000160.1 GCF_002432345.1 Pedobacter sp. UBA5917 | reverse complement strand
TGTCAGATGGTAACATCTGACAGCACCTTAACAAATTGTCTTCAAAGCGCTTGCTTCTTTACCTTTGAGATACTTTTGTTTTTCAGATCCGAAGCTTGCTTTCTCATTTGCTCTAAGGAAACTTTGTACTTTTTTAAGTTGGCTTGTTGCCCCAACTGATCCATTTCCAAAAATGATATTTTGTAGTTCATTTTTAATACTTTTCATTAAAAGCCTGTAACCTAAGATAATAAAATTATTCTTTTTAGATAAAATACCGTTTATTATCAGAAAGTAACATCTGACAGCGCTTAAGTCTGTATCACCCCTACATTAAACTTTTTGGTAATCGGTGATTGGTTGGCCGCCTCAATCCCAATTGAAATTACTTTTCTCGTTTCCAATGGATCGATAATTCCATCTACCCAAAGCCTTGATGCTGCATAATATGGCGTGGTTTGGCTATCGTATTTATCAGTAATTTCTTTTAATAATTCGGCTTCTTTCTCGGGTGTAACCACCTCTCCTGTTGCTTTTAAAGAGGCCTGCTGAATCTGTAATAGTGTTTTTGCCGCCTGCGAACCGCCCATTACGGCAATTTTGGCTGTTGGCCAGGCGTAAATCAATCGCGGATCGTAAGCTTTACCGCACATGGCATAATTACCTGCACCATAAGAGTTACCTAATACAATGGTAAATTTTGGCACTACAGAATTGGCCACAGCATTAACCATTTTGGCACCATCTTTTATAATGCCACCATGTTCTGAACGGCTGCCGACCATAAAACCGGTAACATCCTGCAAGAATACCAACGGAATTTTCTTCTGGTTGCAATTCATGATAAAACGCGAGGCCTTATCAGCACTATCAGAATAAATTACCCCGCCAAACTGCATCTCCCCTTTTTTGGATTTGACCACTTTACGCTGGTTGGCAACGATACCTACTGCCCAGCCATCAATACGGCCCAAACCGCAGATAATACTCTGACCATAACCCTGTTTGTATTCTTCGAACTCAGATCCATCAACCAGGCGGTTAATTACATCCATCATTTCGTAAGGTTTATCCCTGTTTTCGGGGAAGATACCATATAGTTCTTCCTCTTTTTCTTTCGGTTTAACAGCGGCAATGCGATCGAAACCTGCATTTTCCGGAGCACCAAGCATGCCCATGATATTTTTGATGCTATCTAAACAGGCCTGATCGTTAGGATGTTTATAATCGGTAACACCCGATATTTCGCAATGCGTGGTTGCCCCGCCCAGAGTTTCGTTATCAACTTCTTCGCCAATGGCCGATTTTACAAGATAAGAACCCGCTAAAAATACCGAACCGGTTTTATCTACAATCATGGCTTCATCACTCATAATAGGCAGGTAAGCTCCTCCAGCCACACAGGCACCCATGATAGCAGAAATCTGTACAATACCTTCTGACGACATGATGGCATTGTTGCGGAACATCCGTCCAAAATGTTCTTTATCAGGAAAAATCTCGTCCTGCATTGGTAGGTATACCCCGGCGCTATCAACCAGGTAAATTACCGGCAAGCGGTTTTCCATGGCAATTTCCTGTGCGCGTAGGTTTTTCTTGGCCGTCATCGGGAACCAGGCACCGGCTTTTACAGTAGCATCGTTAGCCACAATCATACATTGCCTGCCGCTTACGTAGCCTATACCGCATACCACACCTGCAGATGGGCATCCGCCCTGTTCTTTATACATGCCATCGGCAGTAAAAGCGCCAACCTCTAAAAAATTGGAATCTTTATCGATTAAATAGGCAATGCGCTCGCGGGCCAAAAGTTTTCCTTTCTCTTTTTGTTTAGCGGCATTTTTTTCGCCCCCACCGAGATAGATTTTTTTGAGTTTGGTTTTCAGTTCGTAAACCAACTGTTTGTTCACATCCTCGTTTTTATTGAATTCGATATTCATGGAGGCAATTTAAATTTAATTTTAGAAAAACAGCATTGACCAAATCGGTTTCTGGTCTACAGGGTTGTTTAACCGCAAAGTGGGCCAAATTTTTATTAACTACAAAACACTTATTTTTTAACCACAGAGATCATAGAGAAAAAATACAGAAGACATGGAGTTGGGCGATTAAATCTCCGTGTTTTCCGTGCATCCCCGCCTGAATTATCGGGCAGGCGTGGCTTTTTAACCGCAAAGCATGCAAAGACAGGTCGCTGAGATCGCTAAGCTTTTATTAAACGCTTAACGTTAACCGCCTATTTCTTAACCACCGAGATCACAGAGAAGAAACACAGAGGACATGGAGTTGGGCGATTAAATCTCCGTGTTTTTCCGTGCATCCCCGCCTGAGTTATCGAGCAGGCGTGGCTTTTTAACCGCAAAGTAAGCAAAGCAAGACAGCAAAGCGCGCAAAGCTTTATTTACATGTCAAGTTAAACGCTAATCGCCAAACGCATAGCGCTAAACTATTTCCCATAAACCACGCCGTCGATCTTTATTTTTTCATATTTTTCGGCCCAGCCTTTGCCTTTAATATACTTTACTTCGGAGGGATGGCCTTTTAAATTGGGATGATAAACGGGATCGAATGAAAAGGTCATTTCATTATCTGATTTCTGCACAACGGTTACTTCGTTATCATTTTCATCCTTTTGACCGGTAGTAAAAAACTTCTCACCTATTTTTGCATTAAAATCAGCTCGGGTGTAGGTTTTGGTCGGATCGCCGGGGTAACTTTCGATGAGTTTGTTGTTCTCATCTATACGCAGATAAAATGTGCTACTGGCATCGCCTCCTACTAAGGAATAAAACTTATAAAAAAGCTTTTTATTGATGCGCACCGTATCTTTTATCTCGGTATACGACATATTGTTCATGTACCATAAATTACCGATCTGCATGGGTAAAAATGAATCGGCAGCAGCATTTTCTTGCTTCTTTTTCTGACAAGAAAGAATAAACAGGCTAACAAGAATTAAACTGAGGTATGTGCTGATTTTTTTCATAAGCATAAATGCATTTAATTAATAACGTTAAAAATCAGCCATACGCTACAGCATAACCAATTAATTGATAAAGTGGTATAAGAAAACTACTTCGCCGTTAAAGGCAGGTTTTTTCTGGTCTTCGATTTCCAGCTCGATGCCCATATTTACCTTAGTTACACCACGGAGATTGATGATAGATGACAATTTGGCTTTTAACCTTACTTTACTGTTTACGGTAACGGGCTGTGCAAACCTTAAACTTTCGATACCATAATTGATTTCCATTTTTAAATTCTGGATATCAACAATCTCTTTCCATAAATAAGGAATTAACGATAGGGTTAAATAACCGTGTGCAATAGTTGCCTTAAACGGACCTTCGTTCTGTGCCCGTTCTTCATCAACGTGTATCCATTGGTGGTCTAATGTAGCATCGGCGAATTTATTGATCTGCTCTTGTGTAATGGTGTGCCATGAAGAAACGCCTAATTCCTTGCCAAGGTGTTGTTCGAATTCTGCGTGGGAGGTAATAATTTGCATTGTTATTTTGTATTAGCGTCAAGCGTTTTGCGCATGGCGGGTTTATAAATTTCTTTTTTTTTGGTTGATGGTTTTATGGTTGATAGATCATGGTTAACTTTCTGCTTATATTTTTGCCATTTGACAATCAACCATGAACCATTTGACCATCAGCAATGAACCATTTGACTATCAACTATGATCCATTAAGTATGAGCTATCAACCATAAAGCGGTAACATGATTAACTTAAATTCTTTTCCCTGAACCAGACTTCGTCCGGAACGGCAGAAAAATCATCCATTTTATTGATCAGGATCTCTGCATCTGCTTCGTTAAAAACAAGGTCGCGGTTAGCAGACTTTAAGAATTTGCGCTGCACCATTATGTCCATCTGGGCAAACAGAGGATCGTAAAAACCATCTACATTTAATACACCGATAGGTTTATTGTGCAGGCCGAGCTGTAACCAGGTAAGCACTTCGAAAAATTCTTCGAGCGTACCGAAACCACCTGGTAAAATTACAAACCCATCACTTAAATCGGCCATTTTCTGTTTTCTCTGGTGCATATTTTCGGTTACGATCATTTCGGTTACACCTTTATGCCCTACTTCTTTATCCATTAAAAACTGTGGGATAATGCCGGTAACCGAACCACCCATTTCGAGTACATCGTTAGCCAAAATACCCATTACCCCAACACTTCCACCACCATACACCATCCTAATCTGTTGTTTAACCAGCGTTTCTGCCAGTTGTTTTATTGCTTTGCGTAATTGTACATCGCCGTTAAAGTTTGATCCACAATACACACAAACCGAATTAAGCTTGTTCATTTAATCTAAAATTTACCGAAGTTAAGATTTTATCGGCTTTCTGTAAATTTTAATTCTGCACAATACCGTTACAACCATTTTATACCGCAAAAAATGATAGAAATTTTGTTTCGTCGTTTTTTCTCCCAGGAACATTTAGCCTTTGTTAAATAAACCTGATAGAACGGAAAGCCCGGAGCGAAGTATGAGTGAGGACTTGGAGGGATAGCAGGGCTGCCGGCAGCCATCAACACTGAACTGTTCATTTTCAAAATAATATCGACCACCTAAATCACCTCAGGGCATCTAAGAAGGTTGTTTTTGAAATAAACCTGATAGGTTTGGTAGATACAAAAAAAGGAATGGCATAAATACCATTCCTTTTAATCAAATATATTGGGAAAAAGATTATTTCATTTTTTTAGAAGTTATAACGGATTGTTGCTCCGTAAGTTCTTGGATCGCCCAAAACACCTGCATATAAACCAGAGTTACCTGCAGCAGCCTGTAACTGCTCATAGTAGTTTTTGTTGGCGATGTTTCTGCTCCAAACAAATAATGAGAATTTATCTGATTTAAAACCTAATCTCGCATTAAATAAAGCATAACCTTTAACGTTTAATACGCTAGATGGTGTAGGGTTAGATGAATATTCTGAACGGTAACTGGCATCGCCGGCTATAAAATACCTACCTTCTCTGGTAGCCAGATTACCTGCAGTACTCAATTCTGAACCGCCCGAGATATTCCATTTCGATACACCTGGTAACCTGCCACCCGAAGCATCTTTAAAGGCAACCTGAGTAGCTACACCACCGATATTTTCGGTATGACCTGTTTCTTCTAAAGGAAGTGGTGCATTGGTAAATTTCACATATTTTCCGTCAAGATAAGCTACAGCCGCATTTAAGGTTAAGAACTTTTCTAACTGATAAGTTCCATCTATTTCCAACCCTTTTACCCTAACTTTTTCGGCGTTGGCCAGGTATCCCCTGTTTACACCCAATTGTGGCGACTGAACATTGGTTTGATAATCTTTAATATCGGTATTAAATGCACTGATATTTACAATAGCTCCTTTAAACGGTTTCGTTTTAGCACCTAACTCGTAATGTTGTACATACTCTGGTTTAACAACAGCTACCGATAAATCGGCCGCACCGGTAGAGGTAGTTGGTAAACCACCTACGTTAACACCAACCGGTTTGTAAGCAGTAGAGAAAGTTCCATATACGTTTAAATTATGGCTAGGGCGATAAGATACCGTAAAGTTACCCGATAAATTGTTGTTATCTACTTTAGTTGTAAATTGTTGGTTTGCATATACAGCCGCTTTAAGCGCCAATAATGCAGCATCGGTTGTTTGTAAACCACCATAGGTTGTTCTATCGTAATCAACATCTTTTTTATCATATGTATACCTTAAACCCGGTAAAACGTGGAGATTTTTTAACACTTCCCAATCAACCTGTGCAAAAACAGCCGCACTTAGCGATTTAATGGTAGAGTTGGTTTTAATACCGAAACCATCTAATAAACCCGGAGTTGAGTATAAAGCCTGACTACCTGTATTGCTGGTTTGTACAAATCTCCACTGATCTTTGCCCACTTCTTCTGTTTGTGCCAAACCTTTTAAATTCTGGCCCAATAAATAAACACCGATTACTCCGCTTAACTTGTCGGTTAAGTTACCGGCGTATCTTACTTCCTGCGAGTATTGATCGTGACGCGAATTACCCTGCGATTTGGTTAATGCCGCTACCTCAGAGAAATCCCTGTCGTTGGTCGGATCCCAGTTCCAGAATCTCCAAGCAGTTGTAGAGGTAAGTGTTCCGTTACCGATCTTATAGTCAACATTTACCGAGATACCACCGATCGACTGATTGTGACGCCAAGGTGTATTGGTATTGATCTCTCTTGAAAAAGGATCGATTTTAGGCTGTTGATAACCCAAATCAGAAATAATTTTAGCATACTGGCGGTAAGCGCTTCTTTCGGTTGTGGTAACACCTGCAATTACCAGCGGATAACCTGCCGGGTGCTGAATGCTTACATCACCGCTTAACAATACCTGTAATTTTTCTGAAGGGGTATAATACAACTGACCTTTAAAACCAAGGTTATTCTGTCCGCTGTATTTACGTTCTTCCCTTGTATTCCAGATGGTACCATCGCGTTGTGTACCCGAAATTGAAATTTTTGCTGCAAGATCTTTTGCCAGGGCACCTGAAACAGAAGTTTTAGCCTGGATAAAATTATAATTACCTACGCTTAATTCTACTTTTGCGCTAGGTGTTAAAGTTGGTTTGCTGGTGGTGATGTTAAATGCACCTGCCGTAGTATTTTTACCGAACAAGGTGCCCTGCGGACCACGTAAAATTTCGATCTGCTCAATGTCAAGAAAATCGGTTGAAGTTGCAGCCGGACGTGCGTGGTAAACACCATCCACATAAAAACCTACACCCGGATCAATACCATCGTTGGTTAATCCGAAGGTTGAGCCCAGGCCCCTGATGTTAAGCGTTGTATTTCTGGCGTTCGAAGCGTATAACTGCACCGAAGGAACCAGTTCTTCTAAACGGTTTACGTTAAAGGCACCTGCATTTTCTGCAGCACGGCCACCGATAACGGTTATTGGAATAGGCACATCCTGTAAAACCTCCGAACGGCGGCGTGAGGTTACCACGATTTCATCCAAAAGGGCACTTTCTACCAAAACCAGTTCGATAGGTGTTTCCTGATACCTTAAAATCTGAAAATCCTGTGGCTTATAACCTACCGAACTTACCTGAAGGTAAAATGGCGGTTCCTGTTTTGCATCAATTTTAAAAGCACCGTTATCATCGGCACTTACCGTAATGTTGGTGCCCCTTACTTTTATGGTTGCACGCGGTACCGGCTCACCGTTAGACTTTTTTATAACACCTGTTATTGGACTCTGGGCAAAAGCAATGCTTGCCGAAAGCAAAAATGAAAAGATAAAGAGTAAACTTTTGTTCATGATTTAGTTGATAGTTTGTTTTATTTATTGTTGATTAACGTCCCGTTCGAAAATATTCGATTACTGTTTTAGCATGGCAACAACAACAATAGAAGCGTGATTTTTGATTTGTTCTCATAATTATTATATAAATCCTATAGATTTAGTCGACAAATATATTAAAAAAATCCAACTGCCAAATTTTATTTTGTGATTTTTATATTACTTACATTGATTTGTAAACCTCGCAGGTTTTAAAA
>NZ_DJDT01000286.1 GCF_002432345.1 Pedobacter sp. UBA5917 | reverse complement strand
AAAGAAGTTTTTCCTTTATCTGGCCGAGCTGATTTTTGAAATCATTAAAATGACCAGCATTTCTAAAGCCGAAACTTTAAGAAGGGTAAAATTTACCGGACTGGAGCAATTGGAAGTTCATTTTAAAGCTGGCGAAAGCGTTTTAGCCTGTACGGGGCATTACGGTAACTGGGAATTAGGTACCTTAGCGCTTGGATTGAGTATTTCGGCAAAAACCATGGTAATTTTCAAACCCATTTCGAACAAGGTATTCGGAAAGTGGTTTGATTATGCACGTACAAAGTTCGGTAATGTTTTTATTGCCATGCGGCAAACACTCCGTGGTATGGCAGCTTATAAAAATGAGCCTACACTTTTATGTTTTGCAAGCGATCAATCACCAACACGTGAAGAGGCTAAATATTTTGTAGAATTTATGCATCAGCCTACCGCAGCACTATTGGGGGTCGAAAAAATTGCAAAATCAACGAAAAGACCGGTATACTATTTTAAGGTAAATGTGGTGAAAAAAGGCTACTATCATGTAGAAGTGTTACCGATGTGCCTCGAACCCTGCAAGATGGATGAATTTGAAATCACCGATCTGCATTTTAAGTTTTTAGAAGATATTATTAAAGAACAGCCCCAATATTGGCTTTGGAGCCATAAACGCTGGAAGTTTAAACCCGAATAAAAAAGAATGAACCCATCAGTAGCCGTTGTAATTTTAAACTGGAATGGAAAAGCATATTTAAATCAGTTTTTGCCCGGAATCTTAAGTTCCGAATATGATAACCTGCAAATTATTGTGGGCGATAATGCCTCAACAGACGATTCAGTTTCATTTTTGCAGGAGAATTTCCCAACTGTTAAAATCATCCAAAACGACCAAAATTATGGTTTTGCAGGAGGTTACAATAAAGTTCTGGAGCGTGTAAAAGCCGATTATTTTATCCTGCTCAACTCAGATGTGGAAGTAACCCCTAACTGGATCAAACCGGTTATCGATCTGATGGAAAGCGATCTTCAGATTGCAGCTGCACAGCCCAAAATAAAGTGGCAGCTCAATAAAAACCAGTTCGAATATGCCGGTGCTGCAGGTGGTTACCTGGATATTTATGCCTTCCCTTTTTGCCGGGGAAGATTATTTAACGTTTACGAATTGGACAATGGCCAATACAATGAGCAAAAGGAGGTTTTTTGGGCCAGTGGTGCTGCATTTTTTATCAAAAGCAAATGTTGGCGGGAAACCGGCGGACTAGATGCAGATCTTTTTGCACACATGGAAGAAATAGACCTTTGCTGGCGTTTAAAGAACCTCGGTTATAAAATTATGTATTGCCCTAACGCAGAGGTTTACCATGTTGGCGGGGGTACTTTGCAAACAGAAAACCCTTTTAAAACCTACCTCAATTTCAGGAATAACCTCATCATTATGCAGAAAAATCTTCCTGCAGCTGATGCCGTTTTCAGGATTTTCATCCGCATGTTTATCGATTTTATAGCCTGGTGGCACTTTTTACTCACGGGAAAACCAAAATTCACCATGGCAGTGAGCAAAGGACACTGGCATTTTCTTAAATCCCTTTCAAAAACGAACAAAAAACGGAAAGCAGTTCAAAAGGCTTATGCCGCACACACCGGAGTGTACAACAACAGTGTTGTTTGGGCATTTTTCATTAAAAAGATTAAACATTTTTCGGAATTGAGGTAGCGGCATATCACCGCCCTTTTTTGTGCTGTAAGATGTTACCCATCTTGCACTGAAATCTACTTTCAGGTCGTCATTTGAGCGGAGTGCAACGCCTTCCGCTGGTCTGGAAATATTTTCCAGATCCAAGAACTGTGGATTTGTAATCCACAAAACTATTTAAACTTGCGAAGTTTTCCTTTCGCGCTCCCAATTTAAACTTCGCAAGAAAGCTATTTCAGCGATTCGTTAATCGATTTTTCTACCCAATATATGGTGTTAGAAGCCAAACCCAGTGTACTAAATGCAATGTAGCCTTTCTTATCAACCACAACATGTGTTGGATAACCCTTAACATCATATTTATTGGCGATATACCTTCCTCCATCTACAATATTGTAATTAAAAGCTGTTGATTTTAAGAAACTTTTCAGCTCATATTTTTCATCCAGCGCAATTGCCAGAAAAACAACATCTTTACTGTCTTTATATTTGGCAACCAGCTCGTTCAACTGCGGAATTTCACTTTTACACGGCGGACAGTTGATAAACCAGAAATTAATCACAAATACTTTTCCGGTACTGTCTCTTAAATCGTATTTATTGCCGTTCATATCTGTAACGCGCAAACCGTTAAACAGATCTCCTTCCCTAAACGAATCGCTTACTCTTGGTTTTGGTATACGATCCATATAAGCCGATTTTTGATCAGTTGATAATTGGTAAATCAGGTATTCAGGCTCTCCGCTATCGGTAAAAGTTTTTCTGTTTTTTATACCGTACTTACCTGTTTGCATTAATTTTTTCCAGGTATTGTAAGGATAAACTATCCCATCTTCACCCCTCACTACCGATTGTTCATTCAATACGTTTTTCTTGGGGATATTATCCTGCGCATGGCAAAAAACGGCACCGAATAAAAGAGCGATAAATATTAGATTTCTCAACATTTTGATAAGGTTTAGATCAATAAACTTTCGATAGCCAAACGGTAACCCTTAATACCGAACCCGGTTAAAACACCCTGACAGTTTTTCCCGGTTAATGAAACATGACGATACTCTTCGCGGGCATAAATATTCGAAATATGTACTTCAACTACAGGTGTTTTAATGGCTGCAATGGCATCTGCAATGGCAACCGAAGTATGTGTATAACCACCTGCATTTAATACCACGCCATCATAACTAAAGCCAACCTCATGCAATTTATTAATGATTTCGCCTTCAACGTTACTCTGATAATATTCAATTTCGATCTGGGGATAAACGGTTTTTAATTCTCTGATATAGTCTTCAATACTGGTATTTCCATAGATAGATGGTTCGCGAACACCCAGTAAATTTAAATTTGGTCCGTTAATAATTTGTAGTTTCATGATATGTTGTAACGTTAAATGTTGTAACGTTGCAATGTTATAAAAAATCTCATAAAAAGCATGCTTTGGCCATCATATATTAAAGGATTTAAATCATATTTAAAGCTTGAAAGGTCGTTATCAGGAAATTCTGTAGAAGCTTATCTAAATGATATCGATAAGCTTGCCCAGTATTTTAAATTGCTAAATGAAGAACCAAAACTGACTGACATTACCATAACCGACTTAAAATCTTTTATTTCGTGGTTAAATGAACTGGGAATGCTCGCCAGTACACAGGCCAGGGTAATATCAGGACTGAAAGCTTTTTTTTCTTATTTATTACTCGAAGATGTAATTACCGATGATCCGACCGCATTGCTGGAAGCCCCTAAACTGAGCAGAAAATTGCCAGATACGTTAAACATTTACGAAATTAATGAACTCATTGCCGCAATTGATGCCTCTAAACCTGAAGGAATGCGCAATAAAGCCATTATGGAAGTATTATATGGCTGTGGTTTACGCGTAACCGAATTAACCGAACTCAGAATTTCCAGTCTCTTCCCCCAGATAGAATTTATCAAAGTAATCGGGAAAGGCAATAAGGAGCGCCTGGTACCCATCGGCAGTACTGCTTTAAAATTGCTCGATATTTATATTAACGATGTGCGCGTGCATGCAAACATTAAAAAAGGAAATGAAGATTTTATATT
>NZ_DJDT01000271.1 GCF_002432345.1 Pedobacter sp. UBA5917 | reverse complement strand
CGATTACGATTACATTTTTACCTGTAGCCATAATGTCTTCCACTTCAACGGCCCTGTTTGCAACGCGTTTATTCTGTTGCTTTAAGAAATCCATAGCAAAATGAACACCTTTGGCAGCACGTCCGTCGATTGGCAGATCGCGTGGAATAGTAGAACCTCCGGCCAGTACAATTGCACTGAAATCTCTTAACAAAGTACCGATTTCTACATTCTCGCCCACGTTGGCATTACATTTAAAAATAATACCTTCTTCTTTCATTAAATCGATACGGCGATCTACCACATTTTTCTGTAATTTAAAATCGGGAATACCATATCTCAATAAACCTCCAGGTGCATCATCACGTTCGAAAACGGTAACCTCGTGCCCTACTTTATTTAATTGAGCAGCAGCTGCTAAACCTGCCGGACCTGAACCAATTACGGCAACTTTTTTGCCGGTTCTGATCAGCGGTGCTTTTGCTTTTATAAAACCTTTTTCGAAAGCAATTTCGATGATGTGTTTTTCAATCTCCTCAATTGATACCGGTGGACGGTTGATACCCAATACACATGCAGATTCGCATGGTGCCGGACAAATCCTACCTGTAAACTCGGGAAAGTTATTGGTGCTTAATAAAATATTTGCAGCTAATTCCCATTTTCCCTGATAAACAGCGTCGTTAAATTCCGGGATCACATTGCCCAGCGGACAACCTGATTGGCAGAAAGGTACGCCGCAATCCATACAACGGGCAGCTTGATTGTTTAATTCTGTTGCGGGCAATTCATTTAAAAATTCCCCATAGTGTTTTACACGCGTTGCAGCCTCTTCTCTTGTGGGCGCAACTCTATCGTATTCCTGAAATCCTGTTACTTTTCCCATGGCCTAGTGTGTTTTTACTTGTTGATTACGTTTGCTTAAAACTGCTTTGTATTCTTTAGGGAATACTTTTACAAAATGAGCCGATTGCGTTTTCCAATCACTTAAGATGAATTCAGCTACTTTACTGTCTGTTAAACGGATATGCGTTTTAAGTAAAGCTAAAATACGCTCTTCATCTTCAGCCTGCAATGGATCAAGATCAACCATTTCTTTATTGCATTTGCGTGCAAAAGTTCCATTGGCGTCATAAATCCAGGCTACACCGCCACTCATACCTGCTGCAAAATTGCTTCCGGTATCTCCAAGGATCAGCACTTCACCACCGGTCATGTATTCGCAACCGTGATCGCCCACTCCTTCTACAACCGCAGTTGCACCAGAGTTACGTACCGCAAAACGTTCACCAGCTTTTCCACGGGCAAACAATTCACCAGAAGTTGCGCCATAAAGGGCTACGTTACCGATAATGATATTCTGTTCAGGGATAAATGTTGAGTTTGCAAAAGGATAAATCGCCAATCTTGCTCCTGATAAACCTTTACCAACATAGTCATTGGCTTCACCTTCTAACGATAAGGTTACGCCACGCGTGTTAAAAGCACCGAAACTTTGTCCGGCCGAACCCACAAACTTAAAGTTGATCGTATCCGGAGGTAAACCAGCACCCAAGTGTACTTTCGAAATCTCGTTCGATAACATGGTACCTAATGCACGGTCGGTATTTTTAACCTCGAAACTTGCAAAAACAGGTTCGTTATTATCTATAGCAGGTTGTGCTGCCGCGATTAGTTTATGATCTAAAACATGATCTAAACCATGATCCTGACTTTCTGTGTTAAATAAAGGAAGACCATTTTCTTCTGCTTTAAATAAAATACCCGATAAATCAAGGTGTTGTAATTTCCAGTCTTCAGCAGGTAATTCGCGTACTTTTAGGATATCTGCCTGACCGATCATTTCGTGGATGGTTCTGAAACCTAATTCAGCCATAATCTCACGCAATTCTTCAGCAAGGAAATAAAATAAGTTTACTACGTGATCAGCATCACCGGTAAATAATTTTCTTAATTCCGGATCCTGAGTAGCTACACCTACCGGACAGGTATTTAAATGGCATTTACGCATCATGATACAGCCAGAAGTTACCAAAGCTGCAGTGGCAACGCCCCATTCTTCAGCACCTAATAAGGCTGCAATGGCGATATCCCTACCTGTTTTTAACTGACCATCGGTTTGAAGAACGATACGGTTACGCAGTTTGTTCTTTACCAAAGTTTGATGCGCCTCTGCCAAACCAAGTTCCCAAGGTAAACCAGCATGTTGGATAGAAGTTAAAGGAGAAGCCCCGGTACCACCATCAAAACCCGATACCAAAATTACATCGGCATGTGCTTTTGCCACACCAGCAGCGATAGTACCTACACCTGCTTTAGAAACCAATTTAACATTGATCCTTGCGGCACGGTTGGCATTTTTAAGGTCGTAAATCAATTGGGCCAAATCTTCGATCGAGTAAATATCGTGGTGAGGAGGCGGAGAAATTAAACCCACACCAGGTGTAGAGTGACGTACTTTTGCAATCCAGTCGTCTACTTTATGTCCCGGTAACTGTCCGCCTTCCCCTGGTTTAGCACCCTGGGCCATTTTAATCTGTAACTCGTCGGCATTGGTTAAATAGTAACTGGTTACACCAAAACGTGCAGAAGCTACCTGTTTAATGGCCGAGCGCATACTATCACCATTTGGCAATTTAGTATAACGCATTTCGTCTTCACCGCCCTCTCCTGTATTGCTTTTTCCACCGATACGGTTCATGGCAATAGCTAAGGTTGAGTGTGCCTCATGAGAAATTGAACCAAACGACATTGCCCCTGTAGCAAATCTTTTTAAGATTGCTTCGGTAGATTCTACCTCATTTAAAGGAACAGACGGACGGCTATAATTAAATTCAAACAGTCCACGTATGGTATAAGCCTGTTGTGTTTGCTCATTTACCAGTTTAGAGTACTGTTTAAAAATGTTGTAATCGTTTTTACGCGTAGCATTCTGCAATAAGTGAATGGTTTGCGGATTAAACAAATGCGCTTCACCTTTACGGCGGAATTTGTACGTTCCTCCCGCCGGCAATAAGTTTTCTGTTTGCGTTAGCGGACCAAAACTGCGGTGATGTTTAATTAAGGTTTCTTTTGCAATTTCATCCAGACCTAAACCACCGATACGTGAAACCGCACCTGTAAAATAAGTATTAACCACTTTTTTATTCAGACCTAAAATTTCGAAAATCTGCGCTCCTTGGTATGATTGAAGGGTAGAGATTCCCATTTTAGAGAAGATTTTAAGCAATCCGCTGTTTACTGCGTAAATATAGTTTTTGGTTAACTGTTCTGCTGATAAGCCAGATTCAGCCTGGAAGCCATTGATCGTTTCCAAAGCTAAATAAGGATTGATCGCTGTAACACCAAAGCCCAATAAAGTAGCAAAATGATGTACTTCCCAGATATCGCCTGCTTCGATTACAATACCCACTGCACCACGGTATCCTTTGCGGATCAGGTGATGGTGTACTGCCGAAACAGCCAATAAAGAAGGCATTGCAGCATGTTCAGAATCGATTGCCCTATCCGTTAATACAATTACCTGGAAACCATCTTCAACAGCATCAACAGCATAACGGCATAAACGGTCTAAAGCTTTTGCCATAGCGCCAGGTTTGCCATCGGCCCTGAAATAAGTCTGTAAAGTTTTCGCCTGGAAAACACCGGTATCGATACTCCTTAGTTTTTCCAGTTCCTGATTGGTTAAAATCGGGTGTTTAATGGCTACACAGTGTGCTTGTTTTGGTGTTTCATCCAACAGGTTACCCATGCTGCCCATAAAACTGGCCAAACTCATTACCACTTTCTCGCGGATCGGGTCGATCGGTGGGTTGGTTACCTGTGCAAATAACTGTTTAAAATAAGAAGATAGGTGTTGAGGGCGTTTTGATAATATAGCTAGAGGGGTATCAGTACCCATTGAACCGATTGGTTCTTTGGCTTCGATGGCCATTGGTTTAAGCAAAAGATCTACATCTTCCCTGCTGTAACCAAAAACCTGCTGGTATTTAAAAATAGATTCTTCTGAAAGGCCGGTGAACATTACACGTGGCTCAGGCAGCTCTTCCAAACGGATCTGATATTGGTTGATCCAGTCGGCATACGGACTTTTGCCACAAACCTGTTGTTTAATTTCGTTATCGCTGATGATCCTGCCCTGCTCCATATCCACTACGAACATCTTGCCAGGGGTTAAACGGCCTTTTTCGATCACTGTACTCTGATCAATAGCTAATGCCCCTGCTTCAGATCCCATAATAACACGGTCGTCAGAAGTGATGGCATAACGCGAAGGACGGAGACCGTTACGATCTAAAGTTGCACCTATTAATTTACCATCGGTAAAAGCAATTGCAGCAGGTCCATCCCATGGCTCCATTAAAGTAGCGTGGAATTCGTAGAATGCCTTTTTAACAGGGTTCATATCCTCGTTGCCATCCCATGCCTCGGGCACCAACATCATCAATACGTGCGGTAAAGTTCTGCCTGCATGGAGCAATAATTCGATTACGTTATCCAAACAGCCCGAATCGGAGTTGGTTTCGTCGATTACCGGCAATAACATATCCAGTTCTTCAGGTGTAAAATAAGCAGAAGCAAAAGATTTAACACCTGCCCTGAACCAGTTTAAATTTCCCTGTAAGGTATTGATCTCGCCGTTGTGCGCAATAAAGCGGAACGGCTGGGCCAATCTCCATGACGGGAAAGTGTTGGTTGCAAAACGAGAGTGGACCAAACCAAGCGCAGAAACCACGCGTTTATCGGTAAGGTCGTTAAAGTATGTACGTACCTGTAATGAGGTAAGCTGACCTTTATATATAATAGTCTGCGCAGAAAGCGAAACAATATAAAAATCCTTACCACCGTGAACGGTATTCACGATGAGTTTAATCAGGTAGTTCTTGAAAATGTAGAGTTTGCGTTCGAAATCTGCACCCGGTGCCACGGCGTAAGGGCGGGCAATAAATACCTGCTCAATTTCCGGTTCAACTGAAAGGGCCATGCTACCGATGTCGGTTGTGTCTACATCAACCTTTCTGAAGCCTAAAATTTCAAGGCCAAGTTTTTCGGCGGCACGGTAAATCAATTCTCTGCACTCTTCTCTGGATCTGATATCCTTTGGCATAAATAGCATACCTACACCATAATTATTGGTTTCTGGTAGGCTAAAGCCGGCTTTTAAACATTCGTCATAAAAAAATTCGTGCGGAATCTGAATCATGATACCTGCACCATCGCCGGTATTCGGTTCTGCGCCACTTGCCCCTCTGTGATCCAGGTTCTCTAAAATAGTAAGTGCATCAGAGATGATTTGATGCGATTTTCGCCCTTTCACATGTGCAACGAACCCAATACCGCAGGCATCGTGTTCAAATTGCGCATCGTACAATCCACTGTTTGGTTCCATTCTTTGCTCGTTAGTTGTTAGTGTATAGGAAACACTAAGATACGAAAAAGAATTCTTAAATTACAGAGTTGATATATTTTTTAGAAAAATTTTAGTCCTTATGTAATTTAAAGCCTTTAAATTGAAGTATTTTTAATTATAAGCCGTATTATTTATCAAATTCATAATGATAATATCGTACAATAATTCGGCTTTTTTGAATGAAATTGAACCTAAAACGTTTTAATTTATGATTTATAGATAAATTTCGAATTTATTAATGAATAATTTAGGTCTTTTTGATTATTTATTGCTGTTTTTGCCTTTTTTAAAATACACATTTAAAATTTATTAATTTATGAATCAGCAACATAGCGTAAATATATAAAAAAATAAGAAAATGCGTTTCGCGAAACAACTTCTTTTTCTACCTTTGTGGCCGGGCAAGTCTTTTACGACCAGCTCCCTTTGAACTCCCCCAGGATGGGAACATAGCAAGGGTAGAAGGTTGTAGCGGTGCGATAGAAGGTGCTTGCCCTTTTTTTTCTTTTCCCTTAATCCCCTGAAGGGGGAATTAAATTCTTCAGGGTTGAACCGTAAAAACTCAAATATTTAAGAATTTATAACCATGAAATTTTTTATTGACACAGCAAATCTTGATCAAATCAAAGAAGCGCAAGATCTTGGCATTTTAGATGGCGTAACCACCAACCCTAGCTTAATGGCTAAAGAAGGTATTACCGGCGATGAAAATGTAATTAACCACTATAAAGCAATTTGCGATATCGTTGATGATAATGTAAGTGCAGAGGTAATTTCTACCACTTTTGATGAAATTATCAAAGAAGGTGAAGCTTTAGCAGCTTTAAACCCTAAAATTGTGGTTAAAGTTCCGATGATTAAAGATGGTGTGAAAGCCATTAAATATTTCTCTTCAAAAGGAATCAAAACCAATTGTACTTTAATTTTCTCTGCAGGTCAGGCTTTATTGGCTGCCAAAGCAGGGGCTACTTATGTTTCTCCGTTTTTAGGCCGTTTGGATGATATCTCTAGCGATGGTCTGGTATTGATCGAAGACATCAGGACTATTTTCGATAACTACGGTTACGAAACACAGATCTTAGCGGCTTCAATTCGCGGACCATTGCACATTGTAAACTGTGCTAAATTGGGTGCTGATGTGATTACTGCTCCTTTGGCTGCGATTGTTGGTTTATTGAAACACCCTTTAACCGATAGCGGTTTAGCTACTTTCCTTGCAGATCATGCTAAGGCAGCGGGTAAGTAATATTTTAAAAGTCGAGAGTCTTTAGTCCTAAGTCTTGAGTCGGGTTTCCGGTTTAAGACTTAGGATTTTTTTTATGGATAATGTGGGATGGAAAATGGATGATGGGGAAATTGCTGGTTACATTATTCTTCTAACTTGATTTCGACCATTAATTCATCTTTTAAAGACTCGTTTAAGATATTTTCAGCACATAATCGTCACCCTCATTCGATAGCTATCGGATTCATTTCAGGGTTTTCCGATGCGCACAAGATGCTGAAATAAATTCAGCATGACGAGTCGGCAGGCAAATTGCTGGTTACATCAAGCATCTTACCTTTTCCGTTTTACATCCTTTTTGACCATTAAGGAATTAAGATCATTAAGGTTTTATGGATAACGTGAGATGGAAAATGGATAATGGGCAAATTGCCGGTTACATCATCCATCTTACCTTTTCCATTTTACATCTCGTGGACTTTAGACTAAAGACTCACGACTAAGTACTTCCTTCACCTTATCATAATTAATCTGCTCATCAGGTTCGATCAGGATGCCCTTCACTCCTGCCCCGTTTGCGGCTTCAACATCACGTGGTTTATCGCCGATCATTACAGATTGTGCAGGATCGATGTCGTACATATCGATGGCATCGAGTATCATGCCCGAGGCCGGTTTTCTGCATTTGCACTCGCCGCCAACAGTTGGGTGGTGCGGACAGTAGTAAAAACCTGCAATATCTGCTCCTTTGGCTACAAAAGCATTTCGTAACATCTGGTGCATAATGGCCAGTTCCTGCTCGCTATAACGTTTTAAGGCAATGCCGCCCTGGTTAGTGATTACGATTAACAGATAACCTTCATCGAAGAATTTTTTTAATACAGGAATCTGGTAATCTAATATTTTAAAGTCTTCTACACGGCAGATGTAATCGTATAGTTCTTTATTCAGTACACCGTCGCGATCGAGGAAAATAGCTTTGTTCATTTTTGAGGTATGAGTATTGTGATGTGAGATATAAGTATCAAGATTTGAGATATGAGAATCAAGACTTGAGATTAACCTCTGTTATAATTTGGGCAAAATAACTGAAAATTAAGGACAAAAGAAAGCCCGATCTGATTATGGACCGGGCTTAATCATAAAATCTATCTGGTTTAGGTTATTTTAAATTCAATCCGGCTTTATGGCCCTTTATTGCAAAAAACAGGATGTACAGGTAACATGGCATAATGGTTGAAAAATAGGCCAATTGGAAGTTTAAATGTAAGCTGTCTTTCAAAAATGCATATACAAATGGCATTAAAGCGCCACCAGCAATACCCATAACCATAATGGCTGATCCGATTTTGGTGAATTTGCCCAGGTGACTAATCCCCAGCGGGAAAATAGCAGGCCACATTAATGAGTTTGCAAGTCCTAACAGTGCCACAAAAATTACCGCAAACCAGTTAGAAATGGCTAAAGCAAGGATGGTAAATATAATGCCCAGAATGGCGCAGATCCTTAATGCTTTTTGCTGCGAAATGTATTTAGGGATGGCTATAATACCGATAATGTAACCGATAAGCATACTGAATAAGGTAAGTGAAGTTAATTTACCACTGATTTCGGTACTGATGCCCAGTTCGCGGGCATAAACGCCAATGATATCGCCGGCCATTACCTCTGCCCCAACATATACGAAAATACATAACGCTCCTAAAAACAGGTGCGGAAACTGGAATATGCTTTTGTGTTTTACCACTACACCTTTTGTTTCATCTACCACATCTTCTTCTACTTCAATTTCGGGCAGATCGGTGAATTTGATAAAGACTGCGAAAAGACAGAAAACGATGGCTAATACGATATACGGCATGTTTACACGGCCTAAAACATCATTCAACAGTTGCTCGTGCACAGCGCCAGTGGCTGCTTTGATCTGTTTTTCAACTTCAGAAGCATTTTTAAGGAACAAACTTCCCATAATCAACGGCACAATCATTCCGGCGAATTTATTGCAGATACCTGCTATACTGATTCTTTTTGCCGCACTTTCTATTGGCCCGATGATGGTTAAATAAGGATTTGAAGCGGTTTGAAGCAAAGCCAATGCAGCTCCCTGAACAAAAATACCGGTTAAAAACAAGCCGAATGTACGTGTTGATGCTGCCGGTATAAAGATGAGCGATCCCAACCCTAAAATTACAAGTCCGAGAACAATTCCATTTTTAAAACCTACTTTTTTAAGGATCCACGATGATGGAAGTGCCAGAAAAAAGTAAGCCATGTACGAGGCAAAGGTTACAAAAAAGGCCTGTAAATCAGTTAAGCCGAATGATAGTTTAAAGAATGGAATGAGTGTGCCGTTTGCCCAGGTTACAAAGCCAAAAATAAAGAATAAGGCACATATGATAATGAGCGGCTTAGGCCCCTGCTGCTGGCCCAGTTTGGTTGTTTGTTGCATAAAGTTTGGTTCGGTTTTAATTGTCGTGGCCAAACTAAACAATAAAATCTGATAAACTATTGGGCAAACGTTTGCGTGATTTTTAATTAATTTAATTGGAACTTACACACCTGAAACCGGTATGCTCAAGTCCGGTATCTACCGATGTTTTCATCCTGGAAGTAACGCGGTAACCCTTGCAGTAAGAAGCATTGCACATAAAAGAGCCTCCCCTTACCACTTTTTTAGGGATTGTAGGCTCCATAGGATCATAACTATCTGATGGCCCTGTTGGATTGCTGCTCAGCCCCTGGAGTGTGGTGTAATAATCGGGCCGGTACCAATCGCTGCACCATTCCCATACATTTCCAGCCATATCGTAAAGACCATAACCGTTCGGCTTAAACTCTTTTACTTCAGCTAAACTATTATAGCCATCCCAATTGGTATTTTTGACCGGGAAACTGCCCTGCCAGGTATTGGCTTTGGCCTTGCCTTTTTCGATATCTTCGTTTCCCCAGGGGTATTTTTGATTTTTCAAAGCGCCCCTTGCGGCATACTCCCATTCTGCCTCAGTAGGTAAACGCTTGTCCGCCCATTTGCAATAAGCCATGGCATCATCCCATGAGACATGGACAACAGGGTAATTTTCTTTCCCTTTGATGCTGCTTTTGGGGCCGTGCGGATGTTTCCAATCGGCACCTTTAACCCAGCGCCACCATTGCGAGGCATCATTTAAGCTTGTTACGCTTTTTGGCTGGTAAAAAACCAATGAAGCAGCAACAAAAACACTGTCGGGCGGCTTTGGTGTGCCTGCAGGAAGCTGTTTTTTCATTTCTTCCCAATCAGGTTTACGTTCGGCAGTGGTTTGATAACCGGTTGCATCTACAAACTTTTTAAATTGGGCATTGGTAACTTCGGTAACATCAATCCAAAAAGAAGCCAGTTTAACGCGGTGCTGGGGATATTCATCTTCCCTGCCCTCTTTATCTGAAGCGCCCATGGCAAATTCTCCTGCCGGGATCAAAACCATTCCAACATGGCTCACTTTATTTGCCGCAAAACTGGAAGAATCTTTTACCGCGCCGAAACGGCTGGGCATATTCTTTTCGCATGAAGCTAGGGAATCCATATGGTGTTTTACTTTTTCTTCTTCGGTAGCGCGCTTCGATTTGCAGGAAAGGATCAGTAATAAGGGCAAAAAGAGCGTTACGAAAAGAAATCTGTACATGGCGGGGTTTAAATGTGTGCGATAAAAATATCAATTCTATTTAAAAAACAGAAGGCAAAAAATTAATTCGCCTATAAATCAATACAGTAAGGGATTTGATGAATTTTTATTTGCAGGAAATACATCTGAACCCTATATTTGCACCACTTTAAAGGAAACGGATAACGTTTTTAAACAAAGTAGATTCCGTAGCTCAGCTGGTAGAGCATTACACTTTTAATGTAGTGGTCCTGGGTTCGAATCCCAGCGGGATCACAGAAAGCCTCACAGAAATGTGGGGCTTTTTCGTTTTAAGGTGTATAAAATGTGGTCCGAAATTCTATTGAATATTAACAGATTAATGGGATCAAGCGGAAAAGTTGGGG
>NZ_DJDT01000072.1 GCF_002432345.1 Pedobacter sp. UBA5917 | reverse complement strand
GCCCGCCTGCTTCGGGCAGGGAGAGATCTACCTCGAGACAGATTTCTCGACTACGTTGCACTCCGCTCGAAATGACGATCTCTTGTATTCTAATAGAGTGCTTACATTAAGTGATCATTTATATTGACACTACAAACTAAATTGTTTCTCAACACCACAAATGTTTAGCAAATTTCATTTTCACAACCGGACAGAAAAATTTGCGCAATCTTTATTAAATTTACTCCAATCCAAAAACCCAACCCTTGCCAAAGCTAACCATCATCACCATTGTATATAATAACGTTCGCGATATCGAACGTACCATCCAATCTATCCTTAAACAGACTTATAAAAAAATTGAATATATCGTAATAGACGGAGCATCAACAGATGGTACTTTGCAGGTTGTTGAGCGTTATAAAGACCGCATTTCTACAATTGTTTCCGAACCAGATAAGGGCATTTATGATGCCATGAACAAGGGTTTGGCCTTAGCTACCGGCGATTATGTTTTATTTATGAACTCTGGCGATGAAATTTATGATGAAAATACGGTAGAAGACGTTTTTGCCACAGTGCCAGGTGCCGATATTTATTACGGGGAAACCGAGATGTACAATGACAACTGGGAAAACCTGGGCCGCAGACGACATGAAGCACCTGAAGAATTTGACTGGACCAGCTTTAAATATGGCATGAGCATCAGTCACCAGGCCATTTATATTCGCCGCAGCATTGTTACACCTTACGATTTAACCTATAAATACAGTTCGGATATCGACTGGATTATCAAAGCCGCAAAAAAAGCTTCAAATATTGTTAATGTTCACCGTTATGTTGCCAAATACCTGGTTGGTGGCATGAGCAAAAAAAAACACCGCGAAAGCTTAAAAGAACGTTTTAAAATCTTTACTAAATACTACGGTTTGTTACCCAACATCTTTAACCATATCATTATTGCAGGTAATTTAGCCCTGTATTTTGTGAAACACCGCAGAACGAATGACTAGTTCTGTGTTTCACTACCATTAACAGGCTTAACAAAAAATATCGTCATCTCGACTGAAGCGCAGCGGAACGGAGAGATCTATCTCGAGACAGATTTCTCGACTACGTTGCACTACGCTCGAAATGACGACATCTAGGTACATCCCCTAATCTCAGATTTCTGAAACAATAATTTCCCCCAACTGTCTTTTAATATATCACCTATTAAAAACTTTAAAGATTATGGGACAATTAAGTAACCGCATTATTGCTGTACTTTCAGAAAGCGGATTTGAAGAAGTAGAATTAACCGAACCGGTAAAAAGGTTAAAAGAAGAAGGAGCCACCGTTCACATTATCTCCTCAAAAAACGGAAAAATAAAAGCTTGGGACCACGATCACTGGTCGATAGAAGTTGATGTAGACAAAACCATTTCGGAAGCAAATGCCGATGACTATAACGGTTTACTTTTACCGGGCGGTGTAATTAATCCGGATCAGTTGCGTGTTAACGAAGATGCATTAGCTTTTGTAAAATCTTTCTTTGCCGACGGTAAGCCGGTTGCGGCAATTTGCCATGGTCCGCAAACTTTAATCAATGCCGATGTGGTTCAGGGCAGAAAACTAACTTCGGTAAAAAACATCTCCCAGGATCTGATCAATGCCGGTGCACTCTGGTCAGATGAAGAAGTAGTGGTAGACCAGGGATTGGTTACCAGCCGTACACCGAAAGATTTACCCGCTTTTAACGATAAAATTGTAGAGGAATTTGCCGAAGGTGTTCATGAAGGGCAGCACGCTTAAAAACTTTGGACGCTCTTTCTAGATTCACTCAAAAACGGTTGGCAATTTGCCGGCCGTTTTTATTTTGAACACTTTTAGTGTATCGTTTAGATTATTTTGAACTATAAAGATTATTTTTGAGTCTTTACTTAAAGTGATCGTCATGCTGTCCCGAAGCTTCGGGATCAGCATCTATCTTGCTATAAAGACCCTGAAATAAATTCAGGGTGACGACACTAATAATAGATTGTAAAAAATAATATATTAACTAAAGGTCCAACACCACTAAACACAACACCACTCACAACTTAACCTGCCTGATGATATTTTTAATGTTCAGTTCAATAATATCAGTCATGGTGTTACAGCGCAGGTAATTTATATCTTTAAAATAATCACTCATCCCCTGTTTTAGCAAAGCGATATTTTCGGGCGTAGTAAGTTCTTCCTTATTCGAAACATCACGGAGATCAGTTAAGCGGTGGCGCTCGCTCCTCACCCGGTGCACAATCGACGAGCGTTCTTCCTGTTGATATTGCAATACCGTTTTCTCGGTTAACTGCTCCATACTCATTTTTACATAAGGCAAATTCTCCTTAAAAAACTGAGGCAGATAAACTTTTAAATTCCCCTCGTAAAACTGTTGATCAAAATCTATAGCCCTGATGCGGAACTGTATGTCATCAAAATCGGGGGTAATTTGCACCACAAAATTATAGGCACGCATATCGCCTAAAAGCATGATCAAACAACGCTCATTAAACTTTACAAATTCTTTGGCAATACGGGTAGGATTAAATTCGGGAGTATAAAGCTGTCCTTTGGTAAAAACGTCGCCCGGAATACCGGCAATATGTTCCTCCACCAGGGTATTACCATCAACCAGGTAATTTACCTGATTGGGTGAAAGGATTTCTTCCATTTCCAGACCATAAATACGCGATGCATCGGCCTTTTTGATATAGAAATAATCGTAAACATCATTTAAACGGTTTACAATCCTGATGCGGAAAGGATGCGTATTTCCAAAAGTGCAGTATTCAATTTTATCGATGTATTTATGCTCCACAATCCGCAGGTTACCGGATGCCTTTAGGTTGGCATAAATTTCTTTTAAACCCTCATGCAGTGGTTCGATTAAATCCTGTGCATAAATAGGCCCTTCCCAAAGCGAATCTTTACCAAACTTATCCATTAACGGAAAAGCTTCGTTAAACTGCATCAGATCGTTGTAGCCGATGGGCAATTTCGCCTCGCGCTGATAGGTACGCAGGTATTTCTGCAGCGCAGGTGTAACCGGAAAAATCGGCTTCTTTTTTGAAATTTTTACATCGTTGTTTTCCATGCAGAAGCAATGTACAGTTTTAAAAATTTAACAACAAAGAACGTGAGGTACTTTCTTTTTCTACCGCAAAGGACGTCGGGTTTTATGCAAAGAACGCGGAGCAAAAACTACATGGCGTGCTTTGCGCCTGTTTTCTTTGCGTGCTTTGCGGTTACTCCTTCGGATAACTAAATGGCAAACCACTTAAATACCTGCTGATTTTCCGGTAAGGATAATTCCCTGCGCCATGATCGGCAAACTGCACAATAATGGTATTTGTTTTCGGATCGATATACAGCCTTTGCCCTAGCATTCCTTCAGCAGCATAATCACCTTTATCTCCTTCCTGCGGAATCCACCAAAGGTAATGATGGGCCGATTTTTGCCATCCCTTAGCCGATGCAGGTTTTTCATTGCCAATATTAACCGATTGATTAACCCAGCTTTCGGGAACGATCTGTTTTCCATTGTATCGGCCCCTCTTTAAGTACAAACGCCCAATTTTTGCAAAATCTATTGCGGTTACCTGAAAGCGGCTGGCCGTATTGGTTAAACCGTTTGCCTGATCCAAGCCCCAGGTTGCGTTATATTCAGTCCCGATCCGTTTCCATATATTGGTTTCGAAATATTGGGCTACCGATTTCCCGGTTGCCTTTTTTAAAACCCAGCCCAGTAAAATCGGATCGATACTTTTGTACACCCAAACCGTGCCCGGCTTATTTACCAGTTTAACTTTCATCAGCTGCGCGCCCATATCATCGGTATAATAATATTTGGCCTCGTCAGAAAAAAATGCTTTTACAATCCCGCCCAATGCATCCTGGAATTCGAGTCCCGATTTCATATCCAACAGATTTTTTAAGGTAATCTGTTCGAAAGCAGCATTCGACTTTAATTCGGGAATATACTTTGTTACCTTATCGTTCAGGCTTTTAATACTGCCATCGGCCAATGCCTGCCCAATCATAATGGAAATCATGCTCTTTGCTCCCGAAAATATGGTACTTAAAGTGCTATCGCTATAACCTTTATCATATTTTTCGTACAGGATGCTATCATTCCTGATTACGATAAAAGCATTAACCTGTCCGTTTTTAAGATACGTTTTTAAGGGAATGGATTGGTTATTCCCATCCTGCACATGCAAAGTATCTAAATCATTGCGTGGTTTTGCTGATCTGATAAAATGATAAACAGCATCACTTTTATGCGAAATTTCCTGTGGAAAAATTTTATAGGTTTCGGCACTGGGCGTTCTATATTTTAATACATTTAAAAGGTACGGTTTCCAGAGAAATAAGGCAAATAATGATAAAAAGAATGCATAAATCAGCAGTAGCAATATTTTTTTGAACGTTTTCATTTACAGGCGTTATGTGCACAAATATAAATATTATGCCTGTTTTAACATTTCATTTCTGGTAAAAAGAAGTTCCGGTTTGGGCTGGTGTTTCCATCTTTTATGGCTCCACAACCAATATTCGGGTTTGTCTTTAATCATCTGCTCTAAAAAACGGGTGTGCATTTCTGTAATTTCAAATTCTGCGGTTTCTGCAGGATTTAAGCATAAGGGAATACAATCCACATCATAAAAGCCACGTTTTAACACATTGATCTTAAAATAAAATATCGGCTGACCGGTACGTTTTGCAATTTTTTCTATCCCCAGCTGAACCGAAGTATGCTGGTGCATAAAAGTTGTCCAGTAATGTAATTCATCTTTTGAAGGCGATTGATCATTACCAAAACTGAACATACTTGGTTTGCCTTTACTGGCCTGTAGTGCGCGCATGGTTTGCCGCATGGCGATGAGTTTATTACCAAATTTGCTACGTACTTTTTTAAACCAGCTATCGAATGTCGGATTTGATAAGGGCTTATAAATAGGATAATGATCCGCAGCAAAATTAAGTCCTATGCCCATTGTGCCCCACTCCCAGTTACCATAATGGGCCGAACAGATGAGTATACTTTCGCCCCGGTTTAAATAGGCCTGAACCTGCTCCTTATTTTTAAAAATAAAACGCTTTTCTATTTCCGCTTTTGAAATGCTGCTCATCTTAACAATTTCGAATACCAATGATGCCAGGTACCGGTAATAACGTTTTTCGATAACCACAATTTTTTCCAGGGTTTTATCTGGAAACGCATTCAATAAATTTGCCCTCACTACCTTGCGCCGGTAGCCAAAAACAAAATACAGCAGTAAATAAACCCCATCGGCCAGAATGTATAAAACAGATAGTGGAAACAGAGATAATACGCCTAAAAAAAATATTCCCAAATGGGAAATGCCCTTTTTAATCATACCATATTAGTTGAAATGCTAAATTAAAAAGCACCACAAAGAATTATGCCACAAAAATGTTAGATTTTAATTTCCGACAAATGGATTACGCCATCGCATTCTGATCTTTCGATACGGCATCAGTTGCCCTAGGCTCACGTTTGTATTTCCACCTGCGATGGCTCCATAACCAATAAGCAGGTGCTTCTTTGATCATATCTTCCAAAAAGCGGGTATGCATTTCAGTAATTTCAAACTCGGCAGTTTCTGTTGGGTTTAAACAGATCGGAACACAATCTACCTCGTAATAACCCCTCTTTATGGTGTTAATTTTAAGGTAAAAAACAGGACGGTTGGTTTTTTTTGCAATTTTTTCTACGCCCAGTTGAATGGAAGATTCCTGGTTTAAAAACATTGTCCAATAGGTCGAGTCCTCTCTCGAAGGTGCCTGGTCACTCCCAAAGGTAAACATGGTTGCTTCGTTCTTACTCGCCTGGATGGCCCTTAAGGTTTGGCGCATCGATACCATGTGGTTACCAAACCTGCTCCTCATATCCAAAAACCAATTGTCGAAAGCATCGCTGCTCAAAGGTTTATAAATCGGGTAATGTTCTCCTGAAAAAGCCAGGCCAATGGCCATACAAACCCATTCGTAATTACCAAAGTGTGCAGAGCAAAAAAGAACGCTTTCTTTATTTTTTAGATAGGCTTCTACAAGATCTGTATTCTTAAATTTAACCCTCTTATTGAGTTCTTTTTTAGAAATACTCTTCATTTTGATCACCTCGATAAAAAGTGAGGCCAAAAATTTATAGAACCTTTTTTCTATTGCCTTGATTTCGGTAGTACTTTTTTCGGGAAAGGCATTAACCAAGTTTTCTTTAACCACTTTTCTGCGGTAACCAAAAACATAAAAAATCAGCACATAAAAAGCATCTGCCAATCTGTATAAAATGAATAGCGGTAAAAGAGAGAGTAAATTCAATAAAAATATACCCGCTTTGGATAACGCTTTATTAATCATTGCATTACGGTGTTTTGGTTACAACATGCAAAGTTACAGATGAATCAAATATCAATTGCCATAAAATTGTTAGTTTTTTATTCCCACAGGTTTTATGAAACACTACTGACAAAAATTAACGTAACTTATTAATAACCAAGAGACAAACAAAATGTCAACTTAAATTTTCACCCAGCTTAAATGCTTCATCAATCCACTTCCTACGTTGCTTTTCGGTTGATTTTTTAACGATCCCAACATAGGTAACTTTAACAGGATTTATCCCACAGAACTGGAGTACACTTTTCTTTAGCTGATTAACACTTGGCCGGCCGAAAAACATGCGGTAGTACCACGATGGTTGATCTAAAGTGGTAATAATCCGGGCAGTTTTGCCTTTAAATAACTTATCCCACCAAACGCTGTTTTCACGGTATTGAAAGGCAATTCCCGATAAAAATAAACGGTCGATAAAACCTTTCATCAAAGCAGGTATACCGCCCCACCATACCGGATGCACCCAAACCAGATGATCCGCTGCTTTAATTTTTTCTAAGCTGCTTAACAGATCGGGTTCCAACTCCATCCGCTGCCGGTAACCAAACTGTAAGTTGGGGTTAAAGGTTAAATCGGCGATGTGGATTATCGAAACATTTGCACCAGCTTCTACTGCGCCTTTGTAATATGCTTCTGCAAGGGCAAAATTGATACTGGCTTTATTGGGGTGGCCATTTATGATTAAGATATTTTTCATGCTGTTTTTATTTACAACACAAAATTAACTTCGATTTTTTGCTCAACAGGCAGACAAATGTCCTCAAATAATTTCTCTCCGCAGCCTGCTTAAATGCCGCGGCGTAATAGCAAGAAAAGAAGCGAGGTATTTTACCGGAATCTGTTTGATATAATCGGGATAACTTTTAAAAAGTTCCAGGTAACGTTCTTTGGCGGCATCTTTCTGGTACATAAAAATCCGCTTCTCCAAATGGAGATATTGTTGTTCGGCTATGGTTTTTAACAATTTTAATCCATTTATGCTCGAATCGGCCAAATCATCAACAACTTCCTTTTTAATGATCATTAAATCTACATCACTCATCGCCTGGATATTTTCGACAGTTGGATTTCCGGTAATCAGCGATGAATAAGCCGTCATAAACTGGTTGGGAAATGTAAGGCAGTAGGTATACTCTTCGGCATTGGCAGAGGTATAATAAGAACGCAAAATACCCGATTTAATAAAAGCGATCTCTCTACAGATATGATGCTCCGTAATAAAAAATTCTCCTTTTTTTAATTTCCTTGGTGTAGCATTTACCACAAAAGCATCTATTTCGGAAGGTAAAAGAATATTGAATGATTGGAGGTAGTTTTGCATGGATGTAATATTTGAATGCAAGGTAGAAAGAATCCCAATAACGTTTTACATTATGGAATTTCAATTAAAATAAATCCTGATATAAGCAACCAAGTTTCAAAAATGATCAGGATTTTAACAGTTATAACGCTATTACTTTTTTGGAAAGACTCATCTGTACAAAAACCAAAAGATAAAGCAATAATATATCCTTATGCGGATGATGCTGGTTTAGAAATACCGGCAAAGTTCCCCGGTGGAACACAGAAACTGCAGATTTTTTTATCCAAAAATTTGAAATGGCCCAACCCAGATTGGTGTGGCCAGGGAAAAATCTATGTTCAGCTTGTTATTGATAAGGACGGATCCATTAAGTCGCCAAAAATTTTAAAAGGAATACCAGGTGGAGAATTTTTAAATAATGAGGCTTTAAGAGTTGTAAAACTAATGCCTAAATGGATTCCAGCATATGAATTAGGAACACGGAAAAAGATTGCCAGTAAAGTGATATTCCCTATAAAATTTTATTTAACAGAATAGCTACATATATTCAAAAACCTAAATCCTGTACAGTCGCTTATTTCATTGTGGTTTAGCAGTAAGAGTCATTAATAAAAATACTATAACTACCTTCCTTATTTTTTTCAAGGAATAGAGTTGCTTTTGAAATATTACAACTTTATCTTCCCAACTCAGATGCGCTCAGGTGACTCAGGTATTGAAATAAATTAGCCTGTATCTTACTTCTTTTTACAAGACCCTGAAATAAATTCAGGGTGACGACACTATTATAAGCATACCTTAAGATTATGCAAATCATTAATCCTACTACTTAAATTCTAAAACGCAAAAAGCCCCGGTTTACACCGAGGCTTTGATATTTTTTCCAAGTCCCCTTTAGGGAATTTAGGGTCTTAAGCGAACTGCTTTCCTTTAACTTTACGTTCCTGCTCTGTTAAGAAGATTTTACGTAAACGCATGCTCACTGGCGTAACCTCGATATACTCATCAGCCTGGATATACTCCATAGCCTCTTCTAACGAGAATTTAATTGCAGGTGCAATACGGGTGTTATCATCAGTACCTGATGCACGCATATTGGTTAAGGCTTTACCTTTAACAACATTCACCACTAAATCGTTATCACGGATGTGCTCACCCATAATCTGACCTTCGTAAACATCAGCTCCCGGATCGATGAAGAAACGGCCTCTATCCTGTAATTTATCGATTGAATATGCAGTAGTCTGACCTTTCTCCATAGAAATCAATACACCGTTTAAACGGCCAGGGATTGTACCTTTCCAAGGCTCGTAAGCTTTGAAACGGTGTGCCATAATTGCCTCACCAGCAGTTGCAGTTAATACGTTGTTACGTAAACCAATGATACCGCGTGATGGAATTTCGAATTCTAAGTGCTGTAAATCGCCTTTTGGTTCCATAATCAATAACTCACCTTTACGTTGTGTTACTAATTCGATTACTTTACCAGAAACTTCTCCAGGTACATCAACGATCAATGTTTCGATTGGCTCGTGTTTTTTACCATCGATTTCTTTAACGATAACCTGTGGCTGACCAACCTGTAATTCGTAACCTTCGCGACGCATGGTTTCGATCAATACAGATAAATGGAGAATACCACGGCCATAAACCAACCACGAATCTGGAGAAGCAGTTTCAATAACTTTCAACGCTAAGTTTTTCTCCATTTCTTTGATCAAACGGTCTTTAATACGTTGAGAAGTTACCAACTTACCTTCTTTACCGAAAAATGGTGAGTTATTGATGGTAAACAACATGTTCATTGTTGGCTCATCGATACTGATTACCGGTAGTTGTTCCGGTGTTTCAAAATCTGCAATGGTATCACCGATATCAAAACCATCAATACCTACAACAGCACAGATATCGCCAGAGCTCACTTCGGTAGCTTTAACTTTACCCAAACCTTCGAAAGTATAAAGTTCTTTTACCCTCGATTTTACCAGTTTACCATCACGTTTAATCAAAGTAACCGGTTGGTTTTCTTTAATGGTACCGCGGTGAACACGACCGATAGCGATACGACCTACGAAAGATGAATAATCCAACGAAGTAATCTGCATCTGTAAAGTACCCTCGTTAACCGGTGCAGGTGGAATATTTGCCACAACAGCATCCAACAACGGGAAAATATCGGTAGTTGGCACTTTCCAGTCTGTACTCATCCATCCTTGTTTAGATGAACCGTAGATAACCGGGAAATCCAATTGCTCTTCAGTAGCTTCAAGGTTAAAGAACAATTCGAAAATTTGCTCATAAACCTCTTCAGGGCGACAGTTTTCTTTATCTACTTTGTTTACCACCACAATTGGTTTTAAACCCAGTGCCAAAGCTTTTTGCGTTACGAAACGCGTTTGAGGCATTGCTCCTTCAAAAGCATCACAAAGCAAAAGTACACCATCGGCCATTTTTAAAACACGCTCAACCTCACCGCCAAAATCCGCGTGACCAGGAGTATCGATGATATTGATTTTTACATCTTTATACCTTACCGAAACGTTTTTAGATACGATAGTGATACCACGCTCGCGCTCTAAATCGTTGTTATCCAATATTAACTCTCCTGTTTGTTCGTTGTCACGAAAAATAGAACAAGAGTGTAAAATCTTATCAACCAACGTAGTTTTACCGTGGTCAACGTGTGCTATAATAGCTATATTTCTAATCTTTTGCATAAAATGCGCCTCAAATTTGGCGCAAAGATAGTGTTTTGAAATGGATTTTCTACTATATCGCTCACTATTTAATGCTATGATAATGTTGCAATTATCTCATTTTTAAACACAAGCGTGAAGAGCAGTTTTCTTTGTCCGGTAAAGATTTCTATAAAAAACAGAATTTGTATCTTGCCAATCCAAGATAATTAAATTAAATATATAGATGAAAACAGAGACCCACACGATAAACAACATCAACGTTGCCGAAATTATTTCAGAAGAAATGATCATCAATAATGCTGAAGATGGATTAGACCTTTTGGGAAATTTATACTACCAGGGCTTTGATAAAATCATTATCGACAAAAAAAATATTACACCTGATTTCTTCGACCTTAAAAATGGAATTGCAGGAGAAATTCTTCAGAAATTTTCCAATTACCGGGTAAGCCTCGCTATTGTTGGCGATTTTAGTACGCTCCAAAGCAAGAGCATTAAAGATTTTATTTTCGAAAGCAATAATGGCAAACACATCAATTTCCTGGCATCAACAGCCGATGCCTTGCAGAAGTTTGGTGGTTAAGTAATCTATCTATAAACTTCAATTCGATTAATTCTTTATTCTACTGAATAATTTTAAGCCCAAAGAACTAGCGCGATCGTCATGCTGTCCCGAAGCTTCGGGATCAGCATTTTTCCTGTTAGATAGACCCTGAAATAAATTCAGGGGGACGGCTATGAGTGAAAAATGTACGCAAGAGACCTTTAAAGACATATTATTCATCAAAATTAGGTCATAAATCTTAAATACCTCTGTTTAACCAATCCTGATAAGAAATCACGCCTAACTCTGGCCTGGCCTCACCTTCTAAAATGGCGATAAATTCCAATGCATGTCCATCGGGATCGTTAAAATAAATGGCTAAAGCAGGCATCCAGGCAAAAACCATGGGTTCGCGATCGCCGCTTTTAAGAAAATTATAGGGTTGGAGGTTATTCGCTTCAAAAAAGCGGACCGATTTATTCAGCACATCATCCACATCGCAACGGAAAGCAAAATGCCTGATGTCGATCTCATCTTTTGGTTTTTCCCAAATCCCCAGCATGGCTTCCTTGGGTTTGCCGATCCAGAAAAAAGCAATTCTTCGCCCTTCTTCGTAGTGGCACTGCGTTAAACCTAAAACATTGCTGTAAAAATCTATCGATCGTTCTAAATCTTCTACGTAAATATGTGTTTCAAATAATCCTTTTATCATACGATGAAATTAGGAATAAGTAATTGCCGCAAAAAATCATGTTTTTCGATACCGGTATCAATAAAATCGATGTTTATTGCTTGGGTTACCAAAAACACCGATGTTGTATTAAAGATAAAGTAACCAGGGCAGCATGAACAAAAGGTTTTTAAAATATACGGGCAGGTTTTGCATTGTTTTTATTGCTTTAATCGGAATTTATTTCATTACCGCATTTTGTTGCTCACGGATAACGGTAAACTCAAACCCTACAAACCCAAAAGAAATTGCCATTTACATTATGACGAATGGCATACACACCGATATTGTGGTACCTGCAGTTACCGAGCAAATCAACTGGACGAAAGAAATCAGTTATCAAAACACACTCGAAGCCGATAGCACCTATCAATACCTGGCTATGGGCTGGGGCGATAAAAAATTCTATCTTGAAACTCCCGAATTTTCGGACCTGAAACTTAGCAATGGTTTAAGGGCAATTTCCGGTTTGAGTTCATCAGCGATGCATACCACCTATTACAAAAATATCAGAGAAGATGCCAGCTGTAAAAAAATAATGATCAGTAAAGCGCAATACCTTTTATTGATCGATTATATTTTAAGTGCGTTTAAAAAAGATGAATCGGGGCATCTGATCAGGGTTATATCAGATATTCATTATGATATCGGCGATGCTTTTTACGAAGCCAAAGGCAGTTACAGCATTTTTAAAACCTGTAATACCTGGGCCAACGGTGCGTTAAAAAAGTGTGGTCAACCCAGCTGCTTATGGACGATTTTTGATACCGGTATTTTTTTGAAGTACGAGTAATTTTACAAGATTTCGTCATGCTGAATTTATTT
>NZ_DJDT01000253.1 GCF_002432345.1 Pedobacter sp. UBA5917 | reverse complement strand
GCCAAACTTTCAAAAATCGGTATCGGTCTTTTCACCTTACGCGAGCAGTTAACCGCCGATGTAAATGCCACCATCCAACACGTAGCCGAAATCGGTTACAACCAGGTAGAAACCTATTACGGTTATCCCGGCAAATACGAAGTGAAAGGCTTTTGGGGTTTAGAGGCAAAAGATTTCAATGCGTTATTAAAATCAAACCACCTCACCTCTCCCAGCGGACATTATAACGTAACCGAGTTTTTATCTTCAGGCGACGACAAAGTATTAAAATCGCACATCGAAACTGCTGCTACCGTAAACCAGAAATATTTTGTGATCCCCGCATTGCCTACCGATATCAGGGCCAATGGCACTTTAGATGATTACAAACGCATGGCGGGCAGATTTAACCAGGCTGCGGAGCTTTGCCAGAAATCGGGTTTAAAACTCGCTTACCACAACCATAATTTCGAATTTAAAGATCAGGGTAACGGTGTTACGGGATACGAAATCCTGTTAAAAGAAACCGATGCCAAACTAGTAGGTTTCGAACTTGATATCTTTTGGGCTGTAAATGCAGGTCTCGATCCAGTGGCCATGTTCAAGAAAAATCCGGGCCGTTACAAAATGTTCCATGTAAAGGATATGGATAAAACAGATAAAGCAGTTTTTACCGAAGTGGGTGCTGGCAGGATTGATTTCAAAAGCATTTTCGCTGCATCAAAACTTGCCGGACTGGATTATATTTTTACAGAGCAGGATACCATTAAAAAAGAACCGTACCAAAGTATAACCGAAAGTTATAATTACATAAAAAAGAATCTGATTTAGGTCAGATTCTTCCTTTAAACAGATGCTTTTTAAAATTTATGGGTAAATAAGTTGTTCACCTATACTAAATGTACTTTTTACACCAAGTAAAACAACAACAAAAACCTACTCAAAAGCATATTGGAGCAAGAAAACGCCATTTATTTAGAACAATTCTACGCGGTAACAATCGCATTGCAGTCAAATAATTTAATGGTAAAAATTTATTCTTTCCGCTATATTTTTTCTAATATTACTAATTCAACACATAATATAACCAATATATAAAACCATAAAGACGATGCACAGAAGAGAAGCACTCAAAAACGTCGCATTTTTGTTGGGAGGAGCAATCTCGGCAAGCACAATGGGCGTTTTATTTGAAAGTTTTACGCTCCCTGAAAACGAAAAAAACTTTGTGAATTATTCGCTGGATGATGAAAAGATTTTTGCCGAATTCGCTGATATTATTGTCCCGACTACCAAAACCTCTGCAGGTGCCAAAGCCGCTGGCTTAGGTAAATTCATTCCGATGATGATGAAGGATTGTTATCCTGCTGAGATGCAGACTTCATTTGCAAAAGGTTTTAAAGAACTTCAGGCAAAATCAATGAAAGATTTCGGTAAGAGCTACATCACTTTAACTCCGGCCGACCGCAAAAAATTAATGATCGATTTAAGAACAATCGCACTGGCACAGAAGGAAAGCAAATCAGAAGAAAACAAAGATCTGGCTTACTTTTTCATCACTGCAAGGGATTTAACGCTGCTCGGTTATTATTCTTCAGAAATTGGTTGCACCAAAGCACGCGAATATGTGCTTATCCCCGGCCGTTATGATGGCAACACCACATTAAAACCGGGCCAAAAATCGTGGGCAACCTAATTTCTAACCAAAAACAGAACATCATGAATTTAAATACAGATTTAAAAGCAGAAAATACTTACGATGCTATTGTAATAGGATCGGGGATTAGTGGCGGCTGGGCTGCAAAAGAATTAACAGAGAAAGGCTTACGCGTATTGATGCTCGAAAGAGGAATGAACATTGAGCACATTACCGGTTACGAAACTGCCATGAAAAACCCATGGGATTTTAAACATGCAGGTAAGCTAACCGAAGAGCAAAAACGTACCCACCCTGTACAAAAAAGGGATTACCCATACCAGGAAGCAAATGAAAAATGGTGGGTAAACGATTTAGAATGCCCTTACACTGAAGATAAACGCTTCGATTGGTACCGTGGTTTCCATGTGGGCGGTAAATCGCTAATGTGGGGCCGTCAGAGTTACCGTTTAAGTGATCATAACTTTGAAGATAACAAAAAAGATGGTCACGGTGTAGATTGGCCTTTCCGTTATGCCGAACTCTCGCCATGGTACGATTATGCAGAGCGTTTTGCAGGTATCAGTGGTTCAAAAGAAAACTGGCCAACCTGTCCCGATGGTGAGTTTTTACCTCCAATGGACTTAAACATTGTAGAAAAATCAGTTAAGAAACGTATCGAAGATTTCTACAAAAGAGAACGGATCATGATGATTGGCCGCACGGCCAATTTAACCGTTCCACATAAAGGCCGTGGAAACTGCCAGTACCGTAACTTATGCAGCCGCGGTTGTCCGTTCGGTGCTTATTTCAGTACCCAGTCTTCTACCCTGCCTGCTGCTATGGCTACAAAACGCCTAACTTTGCGCCCATATTCTATTGTAAACCATATTATTTACGATAAGGATACCAAAAAAGCAAAAGGTGTAATGGTTATCGATGCACAAACCAATAAAACGATGGAATTTTATGCTAAAATCGTTTTTGTAAACGGTTCTACATTAGGTTCTACATTCATTTTATTAAACTCAACATCAGAAGCACATCCAAACGGCTTGGGTAACTCAAGCGGACAATTGGGCCACAATTTAATGGACCACCATTTCCGTTGCGGCGCATCAGGCGAAGCTGAAGGTTTTGACGATAAATACACTTATGGCCGTCGTGCAAACGGAATTTATGTGCCAAGATACCAGAACATCGGTAACGACAAGCGAGAATATTTACGCGGATTCGGATACCAGGGCGGTGCAAGCAGGGCGAACTGGCAAAGTGATGTGGCCGAATTATCGTTCGGAGCAGATTTAAAAGAAAAAATGACCAAACCGGGCAAATGGACCATGGGATTGGGCGGTTTCGGAGAAATGCTTCCTTACTACGAAAACAAGGTTTACATCGACCACAGCAAAAAAGATAAATGGGGACAGCCGGTATTGGCCATTGACTGTGAATACAAGGAAAACGAGAAAAAAATGCGTGTGGATATGATGAACGATGCTGCCGAAATGTTGGAAAAAGCAGGCATGAAAAACATCAAAACCTACGATGCAGGCTGTTATCCGGGCATGGCTATCCACGAAATGGGTACAGCAAGGATGGGTAACGATCCAAAAGAATCGGTGCTGAACAAATGGAACCAGATGCACGAAGTAAACAATGTTTTCGTAACCGACGGTTCTTGTATGCCATCAATTGCATGTCAAAACCCATCGCTAACCTTTATGGCCTTAACCGCCAGGGCCTGCGATTATGCTGTTAAAGAATTAAAGAAAAAGAATATCTAGAAAGGTTTAAGGTAAAAGGTTTAGGGTGTAGGGTTTAATTACCCTATGCCCTATGCCTTTAGCCCTATACCCCATACCTCAACAATGAAAAGAAAATTAAGAATGGGCATGATAGGCGGTGGAAAAGACGCTTTTATCGGTGCCGTACACCGTTTGGCTGCCAATATGGATGGCCTGATCGAATTAACTGCCGGAGCTTTAAGTGTAAACCCTGAAATTGGATACGAATCTGGGAAAATATTATTCCTACCAGACAACAGGATTTATAGCAATTACGAAGAAATGCTGACTAAGGAAAGTGAATTGCCAGCAGATGAAAGAATAGATTTCGTAACCATTGTTACCCCAAATTTTGCCCACTTTGCCCCTGCCATGATGGCTTTGGATAAAGGTTTTAACGTGGTAATCGAAAAACCGATCACTTTAACTTTGGATGAAGCAAAACAACTGCAGGCAAAAGTTGAAGAAACCGGCTTAACCTTATGTTTAACACATACCTACTCGGGTTATCCGATGGTTAAACAGGCCAAACAAATGGTTAGTGAAGGTGCTTTGGGTGCCATCCGTAAAATTGTGGTTGAGTACCCACAGGGATGGTTAAGTACCCTATCAGAACGCGAAGGCAATGCACAGGCCGCCTGGCGCACTGATCCATCTAAAACCGGAAAAAGCGGTAGCATGGGCGATATCGGTACACATGCAGCACACCTGGCCGAATACATTTCGGGTTTGAAAATCACAAAAATATGTGCCGATTTAAATATTGTAGTACCGGGCAGGGCTATTGATGATGATGGTAACGTACTCTTAAAATTCGATAACGGAAGCAACGGTGTGCTTGTGGCATCACAGATTGCTGCCGGAGAAGAAAATGCATTAAAAATTAGGGTTTATGGTGAAAAAGGTGGCTTAGAATGGCACCAGATGGAACCAAATACCATGATTGTAAGGTGGTTAAACGCACCTGCACAGATTTACAGAACCGGTAATGGCTACATGGGCAGTTTCGCACAGCACAACACCCGCACACCGGGCGGTCACCCGGAAGGTTACTTAGAGGCATTTGCAAATATTTACAGAAACTTTGCGTTAACAGTAGATGCAAAGCTGAATAATGAGCAGCCTACAGCAGAAATGTTGGATTTCCCAGGTACTACCGACGGCATCAGGGGAATGGCATTTATCGAAAATGTAGTGGCTTCGAGCCAATCAGATCAAAAATGGCACGATTATAAACTATAACTATCCAGCATGACAACTATAAAAGGACCAGCAGTATTTTTAGCTCAGTTTATAAGCGACGAAGCCCCATTTAATACCTTAGAAAATATATGTGAATGGGCAGCCGGATTAGGTTTTAAAGGTATCCAGATGCCAACCCTCGATGCAAGGTTTATCGATCTTCAGAAAGCGGCCGAAAGCAAGACTTATGCCGACGAACTGAAAGGTAAAATTGCATCATATGGTTTAGAGATCACCGAACTTTCTACCCATTTACAAGGTCAGTTGGTGGCTGTTCACCCTGCTTACGATGACTTATTTGATGCATTTGCACCAAAAGAAGTACATAAAAACCCTAAAGCCAGAACCGAATGGGCTGTACAACAGATGAAATATGCTGCAAAAGCCTCTCAAAACCTTGGTTTAAATGCACATGCTACATTTAGCGGTTCGTTATTATGGCAATATTTCCACCCTTGGCCACAGCGCCCGGCAGGATTGGTTGAAGAAGGTTTTGCCGAACTGGCAAAACGCTGGACCCCGATCTTGAACGAGTTCGATCAATGCGGTGTTGATGTTTGCTACGAAATACACCCCGGCGAAGATTTATTTGATGGCGAAACTTACGAAATGTTCCTTGCAGCGGTAAATAATCACCCACGTGCTTGCTTATTATATGATCCATCGCACTTTGTGCTGCAACAATTGGATTACATTCAGTACATCGATTTTTACCACGAGCGCATCAAAGCCTTCCACGTTAAAGACGCAGAATTTAACCCTACGGGCAAACAGGGCACTTTTGGCGGCTACCAGAGCTGGGCAAACCGTGCCGGCCGTTACCGTTCGCCTGGTGATGGGCAGGTTGATTTTAAAACCATTTTTAGTAAATTGGCCCAGTATGACTTTAAAGGTTGGGCTGTTATGGAATGGGAATGCTGTATTAAAAACCAGCAGGATGGTGCCCGCGAAGGTGCTGAATTCATTAAAAAGAACATCATCAACGTAACCGATAAGGCATTTGATGATTTTGCAGCCTCAGGCAGCGACAGCGCTTTCAATAAAAGAATATTAGGATTACAAGATTAACAAAACACAAAACACACACAAAATGAAAAAAACATTTTTAGTTCTTGGCGCCGTAGTCATTTTTATGGCGTCGTTTTCAAAGGCTGATTTAGCGAGAGAGAAAACCGTGGTTGCAACCGCAACAATGGCAAACCATGCCGAATTTCAATCAAATCCGGGCGAAAAACTGATCAACAAAAACGATTGTTTAGGTTGCCACAACAAAACCAACAAAATTATCGGCCCTGCTTATGTAGAAATTGCAAAGAAATATCCCGCTACCGATAAAAACATCAATATGTTGGCTGATAAGATTATTAAAGGCGGTACAGGCGTTTGGGGCAATATGCCAATGACTGCCCATGCTACCCTTAAAAAAGACGATGCAAAATTAATGGTGAAGTACATTTTATCCCTTAAGAAATAATTTTAACCAAATTAGCAAATCGATTTACTAATTATGAAAACAGAGCAAGACAATAAAAACACGAGTAACCGCCGTGATTTTATTAAAACTTCGGCTATCGCTGCCGCAGCATTTATGATCGTGCCGCGCCATGTATTGGGCGGACCCGGTTATTTAGCACCAAGCGATCGCTTACTGGTTGCCGGCATTGGTGTTGGCGGCAAAGGCCAGAGCGATTTAGATATGTTCAACAAAAGCGGAAAAGCAGATATTGCTTTTTTGTGTGATGTTGACGATCGTAGAGCCGCAAATAGTGTAAAAGCTTTCCCAAAAGCCAAATACTATAAAGATTGGCGCGAAATGCTGGATAAAGAACATAAAAACTTCGATGCTGTCTCTGTTTCAACCCCCGATCATAACCATGCCATCCAGGCTTTGGCTGCCATGCAACTGGGCAAACACGTTTATGTGCAGAAACCTTTAACACACGATATTTATGAGGCGCGTATTTTAACTGCTGCCGCAAAAAAATATAAAGTGGTTACCCAAATGGGAAATCAGGGTGCATCAAATGATGGTCCACGTCAGATGAAAGAATGGTACGAAGCTGGTTTAATTGGTGATGTACATACGGTTTACGCATGGACCAACCGTCCGGTTTGGCCTCAGGGTATTCCATGGCCAACAAAAAAAGCCGAAATCCCTAAGGAACTCGACTGGAATTTATGGTTGGGAACCGCTCCTGAAAAAGACTTCGTTGATAAACTGGTTCCTTTCAACTGGCGTGGCTGGTGGGATTACGGAACCGGCGCATTAGGCGATATGGGCTGCCACTTAATAGAAGCTCCTTTTAGTGTATTAAATTTAAAATATGCCAAAGAAGTAGAAGCCAGTGTTGGTTCTGTTTATGTCGACGAATTTAAACGCGGTTATTTCCCTGAAAGCTGTCCTCCGTCAAGCCATGTTACCTTAAAATTCCCTAAAACGAATAAAACCAAAGGTGATGTTACGCTGCATTGGATGGATGGTGGTATCCAGCCAGAACGCCCTGAAGAATTAGAAGCAAACGAAACTTTTGGCGATGGTGGAAACGGAACCCTGTTTATCGGTACAAAAGGTAAAATGATGTCTGAAACTTATAGTGCAAACCCTAAATTATTGCCTTTAAGCAAAAATAAAGACATTAAAGTTGCCCCTAAATATGCCCGTGTACCTGATGGTGCCAACGGACATTATAAACAATGGGTAGAAGCCGCTATTGCAGGTTACGGAAAACAGGAAGTAAGTTCGCCTTTCGAAATTGCAGGTCCGTTAACCGAAGCCTTATTGATGGCCAACTTAGCGATCAGAAGTTTCGACATCCAGAAAACAGTAAATGGCAAAGTTACTTATCCAGGCAGATACACTAAAATGCTTTGGGATAACGACAACATGAAAGTAACCAATTTCGATGAAGCAAACCAGTTTGTTAAACGCGAATACCGCAAAGGCTGGAACAATTTAACTCTTTAATTAAAATTACATACAAACCTGATAGATTTTAAAAACCTATCAGGTTTAATTCAAATAAAAAACATGAAAAAAATCTTCCTTTCTGCTATGATCGTATTAGCAGTTACGCAAATATCAAAAGCCCAAAAAGGCTTTAAACCACTTTTTGATGGCAAAACTACCACAGGTTGGCATACTTATAATAAAACCACTGTAGGCAGTGCATGGCAGGTTCAGGATGGTGCATTGCACTTAGATCTGGCTACAAAAGGTAAAGATGGTGGTGGCGATTTGGTTACCGATAAAGAATACGGCGATTTCCATTTAAAATATGAGTGGAAAGTAGCTCCAAAAGCCAATAGTGGTTTAATTTTTTACGTTCACGAGGAGCCTAAATACCATGCTACCTACTCTACCGGTTTAGAAATGCAGGTAATCGATAATGATGGTCACCCTGACGGAAAAATCACGAAACACCGTGCAGGCGACTTATACGATCTTGTAAAAAGTTCATCAGAGCCGGTAAAAGCTGTAGGTCAATGGAATAAAGCAGAAATCATTAGCAAAAAAGGTAATTTAACCTTAATTTTAAACGGCGTTGAGGTTGTAAAAACTACCCTATGGGATGATAACTGGAAAAAAATTGTTGCAGGCAGCAAATTTGCAACATGGGAAAACTGGGGAACTTTTAAAACCGGTAAAATCGCTTTACAAGATCACGGAGATGAAGTTTGGTACAAAAACATCTCTATTAAAGAACTTTAAAATATGGAAAATGTAAGAGGGAAAATGGATGATTTAAATACTACCATTTAAATCCTTACATTTTAAAGAATTAACGAAAAATGTAAGAGGAAAAATGGATAATGAGAATTATTCCATGATCCAAATTCTTACATTTTTTACTATTAATGGAATATGTAAGAGGGAGGCTGTATAATGTGAATTACAAAAATCCCTCTTACGAAATCCACTTAAAATATGATAACCTTGTAAGATGAGTTGTGGGGATCCGTTTCCATCATCCCTCTTACCTCAAACATTTTACATAATTACTAGCCAAATGAATAGCACTACTCGCTTTAAACTATCTGCCATGATGTTCCTAGAATTTTTTATCTGGGGCGCGTGGTTTGTAACTTTAGGAGCTTTCCTAAACACCAACTTAAAGGCAACCAATTCCGAAATTGGGTCTGTATTTTCAACTCAATCGTGGGGGGCTATCATTGCTCCATTTATCATCGGCCTTATTGCAGATAGGTATTTTAATGCCGAAAGAATTTTGGGCGTGCTGCACATTATCGGTGCTATTTTGATGTACCAGATGTATAGCGCACCTGATGTAAGCGTTTTTTACCCCTATGTTTTGGCTTACATGATCTTATTTATGCCAACCCTTGCACTGGTTAATTCAGTTTCTTTCAACCAGATGAAAGATGCAGAAAAAGAATTTGCAAACATCAGGGTATTCGGTACCATTGGTTGGATTGTTGCAGGATTACTGATCAGCTTTGCTTTTCATTGGGATTCGCCAGAAGGAATCCAGGCCGGATTGTTAAAAAGCACTTTCCTGATGGCCGGAATCGCTTCTTTGGTATTGGGTTTATTTAGCTTCACTTTACCGCCTACTCCACCAAAGGTTGCTAAAGACGAAAAAATCAAAATCGGTGATATTTTAGGTCTCGACGCGTTGAAACTACTAAAAGATAAAAACTTCGCTGTTTTCTTCATTTCTTCTATTTTGATCTGTATTCCATTGGCATTTTATTACCAGAATGCAGGTCTTTTCCTTGCCGATATCAAAGTTTCCAACCCAACAGGTAAAATGGCGATCGGCCAGGTTTCCGAAGCACTGTTTTTGTTGGCTATCCCGGTATTCTTTTCAAAATACGGCTTCAAAAAAACAATTATAGTAGGTATGTTGGCATGGGCGGTACGTTATGTGCTATTTGCTTATGGTAACGCAGGCAACTTAAGCTTTATGCTGATTATTGGAATTGCCCTACACGGTGTATGTTACGATTTCTTCTTTGTTTCAGGCCAGATTTATACCAACTCTAAAGCTGGAGAGAAATTTAAAAGTGCAGCACAGGGTATTATCACACTTGCAACTTACGGTGTTGGTATGCTCATCGGATTTAAAGTAGCGGGGATAATTACCGACATGTACAAAACCGGAGATGTAACCGATTGGAAAATGGTTTGGATTATCCCGGCCGGAATTGCAGCAGCAGTTTTCTTATTGTTTGCGCTTTTTTTCAACGATAAAACCAAGTCGGAAATAGCAGCTAAAACAGCTTAATATGGGTTCGAACCTGGATAGAAGAAATGCTTTAAAAAACATCATTGCAGGAACTGCTGCGATTGGTGTTTCTTCAGGATTTTCAGCACTAGCAATGGATACACCAGCATCAAATGAGCCATTAAGGCTAAAAGGAAATATCAACCATGCTGTTTGCCGTTGGTGTTTTGGCAGTTTGGATGTAGAAACACTTTGTACCGAAGCCAAAAAGATCGGTATTAAAGGTATCGACCTCGTTGGTCCACAGGATTGGCCTACGTTGAAAAAACATGGTTTATTTTCTTCCATGTGCAACGGTGCAGAAATTAACCTGGTTGATGGTTTTAACGATGAGAAATTCCACGCAAAACTGATCGAGAATTATACCAAAATGATTCCACTTGTGGCCGAAGCAGGTTATAAAAACCTGATCTGCTTTAGCGGGAACCGCCGTGGAAAAGACGACGAAACAGGCTGGAACAATTGTGTTAAAGGCCTAAAACAGCTAATTCCGCTTGCAGAAAAACATAATGTGGTACTCGTAATGGAGCTGTTGAACAGTAAGGTAAACCATAAAGATTACCAATGCGACAGAACAGCGTGGGGTGCCGAACTTTGTAAACGATTAGGGTCTGAAAACTTCAAATTGCTTTACGATATTTACCACATGCAGATTGATGAAGGTGATGTAATTAGCAATATCAGGGAGCACCATCAGTACATTGCCCATTACCACACCGCCGGTGTTCCGGGCAGAAATGAAATTGATGATACCCAGGAACTTTACTATCCTGCCATTATGAAAGCCATTGCCGAAACCGGCTTTAAAGGTTTTGTGGCACAAGAATTTATACCAAAAAACGCTGACAAAATAGCCTCTTTAAAAAAGGCCGTTGCCATCTGCGACATTTAAAAAATACACCTATGATATCAAGAAGAAGTTTTATACTAAACTCTAGTATGGCTGCAGCAGCAGCACTTTTGGTTCCATCTTTTGTATTCGCTGCTGATAAAAAAGTGGTTGGTTTACAGTTATATTCCTTAAGGGACGAGCTTCCGAAAGATGTAAAAGGAACCATCGCCAAGGTTGCAAAAGCTGGCTTTAAAGAAGTTGAAACTTATGGTTTCTCTATAAAAGATCAGTTTTGGGGCTTAACACCTAAAGAATTTAAAGCTTTATTGGATGCCAACGGTTTAAAAGCACCAAGCGGCCACTACGGTTTAGGTACTTATTTAGCTGACGGAAATACAACTGAACTAAAAGCTGCAATCGCAGCCGCTAAAGTATTGGGTAGTGAATATGTAACCATCCCATGGTTAGACGAAAGTATCAGGAAAAATGCCGATGATTATAAAAAAATCGCGGTAAGAATAAACGAAGCCGGTAAACTGGCCAAAGCTGCAGGTATCAGACTGGCTTATCACAACCACAATTTCGAATTCGAAAAACAGGGTAATACTACGGGTTACGAAATCCTGCTAAAAGGAACAGATAAAAAGTTTGTTGATTTTGAACTCGATTTATATTGGGTAGTACGCTCAGGTAACGACCCGATTAAACTATTTAAAGAAAATCCGGGCCGTTTTACCATGTGGCATGTTAAAGATATGGACAAGGCCAATCCTGCCTTAAATGCAGAAGTGGGTACCGGTTCTATCAATTTCAAACCTATTTTTGCACAGGCAAAACTTTCGGGCATGAAACATTTCTTTGTTGAGCACGAAACCAACTACAAACCAAACCCTATCGGATCGGTTACAGCAAGCTGCGTCTTTATCAAAAAAGAAATCCTTTAAATTTTAAGCCATGAATTCAAGAAGAACATTCTTAAAACAGGCAGGGTTAGCAGCCGGAGCGGCATTGCTGATTCCATCTTTCGCTTTTGATAAAGTAAGCAAAAATGTAGGGTTACAATTGTATAGCCTACGCGATGAATTGCCAAAAGATGTAAAAGGCGTTATCGAAAAGGTAGCAAAAGCAGGATACAAAGAAGTGGAAACCTATGGTTTCTCCAACGGAAAATTCTGGGGCTTAACCCCTAAAGAATTTAAAGCCCTGTTAGATGCCAACGGTTTAAAAGCACCAAGCGGCCATTACGGGATGGACGATTTTGTTAGGACCGGAAATACTGATAAATTAAAAGCTGATATCGAATCTTCGGCAGCAATTGGTGGTAAATATTTTACTATTGCAGGTGCACATGTTGATATGAGCAAAGGTGCAGATGGTTTCAAAAAAACGGCCAGCGATTTTAACAAAGTGGCCGAAATTGCAAAGGCCGCAGGTTTAAAATTTGCTTACCATAACCACGATTTCGAATTTAAAAAATTGGGCGATACCACCGGTTACGATGTTTACCTGAGCGAAACCGATAAAAACCTCGTTAACTTCGAAATGGATCTATATTGGGTAGTACGTTCGGGTAATGATCCCCTAGCCCTGTTCAAAAAGTATCCGGGCCGTTTCCCAATGTGGCACGTAAAAGATATGGATAAAGCCAAACCAGAATTAAACACTGAGGTGGGCAAAGGATCGATTGATTTTAAATCCATTTTTGCACAGGCCAAATTATCCGGCATGCAGCACTTCTTTGTAGAGCACGAAACCAACTATCAGCCCGATCCGATCGGCTCAATCAAAACCAGCTGCGATTATATCAAAGCCAGTTTGATTTAAATTTTTAACTCAAACGCCTCGGTTCGTGTCGCCACGAACCGAAACCTAATAAATTTCCAAACCTCGCAGGTTGTAAAAACCTGCGAGGTTTTTCTACGCTTATCGTCACCCTGAATTTATTTCAGGGTCTTTATAGCAGAAAAGGTCCTACTACTTTCGAAGCTTGTTAAGTTGGTTGAAATTTGTAATCTCGACCGGATGAGTTGTGGATTTTCAATCCACTTCAAGGATTAAAAATCCTTAGTTCTAAAATCGGGATTACAAATCCCGACTAA
>NZ_DJDT01000184.1 GCF_002432345.1 Pedobacter sp. UBA5917 | reverse complement strand
GCTCGTTAAGGCTATAGGTAGCATTAACCGATGGCAGGAAACGCCAGTTTTTTTCGCCAGTGATAAAAGGATTTACTTTCTCGAAACCATCGTAATTGGGGGCGCGCAGAAACTGTTGCTGCTGGTTGGCCAGGTTAAAGTTTTCGGCCCTCACGCCATAAACCAATCTCAGTTTCTGGAAAAAGCGCTGATCGAGCATTATATAGGCCGAATGATATTTTGAGGTACCGGTATACTGCGTGCCGTTTCTCCCGGCATCAGCAAAATAAAAAGCAGAGTCGGCAGATGCCCCAATGCGGTTGGGTGCCATAATATCTTCGTAACGGCCAGTTAATTTAACACTCTGATCCTGTCTGATAATCTGCACCTGTGCCGAATTTAACGCACGTTTTTTATGCCAGCCTGCATAACCTATTTTAACCACACTTTTATCTTTCAAAAAATCAAAAGGCTGGCTCAGGCTGGCGGTCCAGTTGTAGTCTGTTTCGTTTAAACGGGTAGATAAACGGTAATCATAAAGCCCTAAAGCATCACTGAAGCCATTCGCCTGTGGAGTATCGTAATAATCAACTCCATCAAAGGTGGCTGTTTTAGCATACCTTAACCTGCGCATATCTTTAATATCCTGACTGATATTTGTACGTGCGGCGCTCCAGTTAAATTTTAATCCTTTCGAAAAAACCAGGTTTTCGCCTTCTAATTTATTTTGATAAACTGTGGTATACTCCGGAACGGTAAGTAATTCCCTGAATTTAAAGTTGCTGTTTTCGGGTTCAATCCTAATGGCATCCTGCATGGTTTCGTTATATACATGCGAGTAATAGTTTTTAGAGGCCAGTTTAAATTTTTCGCTCTGTATACCTATGTTTAATACAGCACCCAGCGTGGTGTTAAACTTGTACAGATTACCCTCGCTACGCAACGAAGTAGAATCAATCGGTGTACCGCTTACATTGGTAAGGCCTGCATTACGTATGGTTTCGAATGGGTTGGTTTCCTGTGTGTTGCGGTAGGTGAGCCCTCCCGAAAAGCCGAATTTCAAGCCTTCCTTTAGCTGGTATAATCTTCCGAGTGAAAAGCGGTAATTTTGGTTCAGTGTTGCATTGCTTACATAAGCTTTAAGTGCTTCGCTCTGGAAACGCTTAGATTGTGGTATTGCATATGCGGGGATAGGTGCACTTTGATCGGGCTGGGTCCAGGATTGCAGATCCATCGGTGTGTTTCTTCTGCCATCGTCAAAGCCTAAAAAATCGTATTTGCCCCTGCCGCCAAGACTTACAAAGTCTTTACCGGTGGTGCGGGTATTAAAACCGGTACCCACCGTGAAGGAGTTAAAATTCTGCTCGGGGATATCCAGGGTGTTGATCAGGATCTGACCGCCCGAAAATTCAGACGACATATCTGCACTGGCCGTTTTATTTACCACCACACTGCTTACCAGTTCCTGGGGCACTACATCAAAAGAAAAATTCCTCCGGTTCATATCCGTACTCGGGATAATTACCCCATCCAGCATGGCCTGGTTGTAACGTTCGGTCATCCCGCGCACTACTACATAACGGGTATCAATGGTGGTTATCCCGCTGATCCGTTTTAATACCTGGCCAAGGTTATTGTCGGGTGTGCGCGAAATCTGCTCGGCCGATATACCATCTGTAATCGATGCATTGTTTTTCTGTTGTGCATACAGTCCGTTAATGGATTCTTTTTTATATGACGACTGTATCACCACATCTTTTAAAGCACTTGATGATACATTTAAAACTACATCGAGTTTGGTTAACGCTCCTGCTTTTACCACTATTCCATCAATGCGTTTGGTTTGGAAAGAGATATAACTTACCTCAATGGTGTAAGTTCCCTGCGGTACGTTAAATTCGTAGCTGCCATCTACACTGCTCTGAACCACCCTGTTCAGTCCGATGATTTTGATAGAAGCACCCGGAAGTGTTTCTCCCTTATCATCTACAACCTTACCGGAAATGCGCCCGGTTTGCTGTTTTTTTTCAATAGCTGGTTTTGTGTATTTTACAAAGATAGAACCTCCTGATAAGGAAAAATCCATCCCAAAAGTGGTAAGGTTTTCCAGTACGGTTCCCAGTGCTTCTTTTCTGTAACTGATGTTTTTTACCGTTACTTTCTCCAGGTCGTTTGGGTTGTATACAAAATTATAACGGGTCTGTGCTTTTAGTTCCTCCAGGATTTTAATGGCGCCAACCTGCGCATATTCCATGGTTACCGGACTATTGATCGTTTTGTAAGTGTCTTTATTTTTAACTTCCCTTGCCTGGGCAAAAACCGGGGTATTTAATAGGATGAAGAATATAATAAATAGGTAAGAAGTATTTCGTATTCTTAAATTTAGTGTAAAGGGTAAATTAAAAATCATAATTTTGGGTTGCTGCATTACATTTTGTGATGTGGTTTACATTTTTACCGGATTCCGGTTTATTAAGAAAGCGCTGCCTGACCGCGGCGTTTTCCTTTTTTTATCTGGTTCTGCTTTCTATTTTCTTTTTTCTATACGCATCAGGTTATAAGTTAGAGAATCTGTTTTGGTTACTTTAAATGGATAAATGAACTCGAGCGAATGAAGTACCTCGGTAATAGAACTACCCCCAAAATCGCCACTGATGCTGAAATCCTTAAATTGGTCTTCGTTAAATCGGATTTTTACGCCATAAAAGGATGCAAGGCTATATACCGCATCGCGGAAAGGGGTACGGTTAAAATCAAGTACACCTTTGTTCAGTGGATCTTTTGAATTGTCGAAACCCATTACCGTGCTCAGTGTGCCGTTGTGGTAATCGAATTCCTGTCCGGGGTTCAAAATCACTTCGGGAGCGTTAACGCCATTGCGCAGGATTTTAACCTTACCGGTGTAAAGGCTTACTTTTTCGTAACCATAATCTTTATAATGTTTGATTATAAATGAAGTTCCCAGTGCGGTTGTGGTAAGTTTTCCTGAGTTTACATGGAAAGGTTTGGTTTTATCGTGGGCAACGTCGAAATAAGCCTGACCTTCAATCAGAAATACCTGCCGGTCTGTTTTGGAAAAAGATTTTGGATATTTAAACACCGAACCAGAAGTTAACGAAACCTTTGTCCCGTCTGCCAGTGTAAGTTCTGTCATTTTGCGCTGCGGTACTTTTACGGTTAAAAATGTTTGGGTATCTTCAATAAAGCGGTAATGCTGGTAAGTTTGGTATGCAGCAGCAAGCACTATAAATGCAAATACGGCTGCCACCGCTCTTTTGAAAAAGAGAACAGATAAGCTTGTTTTATGCTGTTTATCCATGATCCGGCCAACGATATCGCTTTTAGGACTTAATTCCGTTGGAAATTCCCTTGAAATCTCATCCATATCAGCCATTTCGATATTATCTTCCTGGCCGAGCAGGACAAAAAACTCCTGTAACTCTTTGGCAGAAAGTTCGCGGGTGAGGTAACGGCGGTGTAAATCTTTTATTCTATTACTATCCATATTAATAATAGCCCAGTGTATGGGCGTACTATTTATAAATACAACCTGAGTAGGGTACTTAGGGTAGCTCTGAAAAAAATAAATTTTATTTTCTTTTAAACTTAGTATTTGGGTTTGTTTTTTCTGGATAAAATGATGTAGAAGGAAGTATCAAACTGAACTGCACATGCCTGATAAAGAATAATGACTCAACATGGGGTCGATTACTAGTATTAGTTAAAAGTCTCCTTCGGAAACTTTTAACTCACAGTCGTCACCTAATGTAATTTAACATCCTACCATCTAGATACAAATGAAGATTTTTTTTCCGCTCCTATGCCGCGGGGGCGTGGTAGTTTTTCACAGTTAATGTTGTTTTTAATTGTGTTCAAGAATGCTGCGCATTTTGGGGCGCCAAAGTACCCAAAGCGCTT